>USLT01000077.1 GCA_900555585.1 uncultured Collinsella sp. | reverse complement strand
TCCATGGACATGCCGGCGTCGGCGAGCACGCCCTGCACCGTCTCCACAAGCTCCACGTTCGCGCGGCGACGGCACATGTGATCGCGGCTCGCCAGGACCTCGATGCTCGCGCGCGAGGGCCTATCATCGAAGAACACCTCGGGGATCCACCAGGCCGCCGCGCAGGCGAGCATGTCCGTCGAGGTGTCGATGGCGACGATCAGGGAACGCAATTCAGTCAGCTTCACAGGCTTCCAACTCCATCTAAGCGCGGCGGGAACACACCGCCGCGACCATGTCATCAATGTTTGCGGCGAGCGCCCTCGCGCGCTCGCCATGGGGCTCGAGCTCCACGCGGCGTACGCAGGCATCGGCCGCGTCTCGCAAGAGCGTCACGGACAGATACTCGTCGGTCAAATCGTCCTGGAACTGCTCCCCCCATTCCAGCACGCAAGCGCCCTCGTAGCCCAGCACGTCGAAGATCCCCGTGTCCTCCAGCTCGTAAGCGTGCTCGAGCCGATAGAGGTCGAAGTGGAACAGCGGCATGCGTCCGCCATCGTGCACCGCCATGAGGGCGAACGTGGGGCTCGTCACCGGATGGGCATCGCCCAGGCCGCGCGAGATCCCCTTGGTGAGATGCGTCTTACCGACGCCGAGCCCACCTGTGAGCACGAGCACGTCGCCGTCCTGAAGCGCCGTCGCGAGGATCTCGCCAAGCGCTTCGGTATCGGCAGCGGATCCGGTCGCATACGTGCATGCATCGATTCTTTCCAGGGCCATATCACGCCCCCGCATCCGGCAGGGCGTCAGACGTCGGGCCGACGGACGGGCGCGGAGCGCCATCCGCACCCGGATGCTCGCGCAGATACTCGCCGAGCATGCGAAAATCGGCCTCCATCAGCTCTTGCCACTTGGGATTGCGCAGCGCCGCCGCGGGATGCAGCGTCGGCATGACCAGGAAGTGCCCCATCTCGTGGAAGCGACCGCGCAGCTTGGTGATGCCGATCTCGGTCTTCAGCACGAAATGCGTCGCGGGATTGCCCATGGTCACGATGATGTCCGGCCACACGCTGCGAATCTGCTCGCGCAGGAACGGAGAGCAGGCCAGCACTTCGTCCGCCTGCGGGTTGCGGTTCGCGGGAGGACGGCACTTCAGCACGTTCGCGATGTAGATATCATCGCGCGAGAGTCCGGCCAACGCCAGCGCGCGGTTGAGGTTCTCCCCCGCGCGACCCACGAAGGGCTCCCCGCGGAGGTCCTCGTTCTTGCCCGGTGCCTCGCCGACGAACAGGACGCGCGCACGCGGGTCGCCCACGCCGAACACGATGTTGTTGCGGGTGTCGCACAGAGCGCACCTGCGGCAATCGCCCAATTCGGCGCGGATCTCGTCGAGCGAGACCTCGCGCGGCCCCTGGTTCGCATGGCCGGCGATCTTCATCACGCCCATGGCGCCCTCCTAGATATAAACCTTGTCGAGGCGCATGCCGAAACCGCACGCGACTTCGTAGTTGATCGTTCCGCGCAGCCGCGCCATCTCGTCCATCGTGATCCGCGCATCGCCCTCGCGCCCGATGATCGTCATGACGTCGCCGCATTCCGCCTCGGGGAGCTGGCGGGCGGGGGTCTGCTGGATCGCGACCATGCACTGGTCCATGCAGATGTTGCCCACCTGGCGGAGCCTCCTGCCCTGATAGAGCACTTCCATGCGGTTGGACAGCGTGCGGGACAGGCCGTCCGCGTAGCCGATCGGCAGGGTGCAGACCTGCACGCGCGCACGCGGCACCCGGAAGGTGAAGCCGTAGCCCACTCCCTCGCCCATCGCCGGATGCGTCACGCGCGTCACGCGGGCCTTGACGCTCATGACCGGATCGAGCGGGAAGACCGGCACCGTGCGGTCGCAGGGCTGCAAGCCGTAAAGGCCGATGCCCGCGCGGATCATGTCGTAGTGGGTCGCGGGGTCCAAAATCGACGCCGGCGTGTTATCGCAATGCACGATGCCGCACTCGAAGCCAGCGTCCTTAAGGGCCGCCACCGCTTCCTCGAAGCGCTTGCATTGCAGCTTGTAGTCCCAACCGTCGGGTTCGTCCGCCGTGGCGAAATGCGTGAACACCCCGTCGCAGACGATCCCGCGATGGAAGTCGATGCTGCGCCTGAAGTCGAGCACATCGGCATAATGCACGCCGATGCGGTTCATGCCGGTCTCGATCGCCATGTGGTATCTGCCGACCACGCCCAGCTCGACAGCCCGCTCTCCGTATGCCAGGGCGAACTCAAACGAGTAGATGGAGGGCATGATCTGATGCTCGAGCAGCGTATCGATCGACGTGACGGGGGGCTCGCTCAAAACCAGGATGGGGGCCTTGATTCCGCTCTCGCGCAACTCCACGCCCTCAGCGACCGTGGCGACCGCGAACATATCGGCGCCCGTAGCGTACATGAGCTTGGCGCACTGCGCCGCGCCATGACCGTACGCGTCCGCCTTGACCACGCAACATAGCCGCTGTCGACCGTTCAGCAGGTTCTTGAACGCCCTGGCATTGCGTCGCAAGGCGCCCTGGTCTATCTCGACCCAAGACCAACGGGTCTCCGGCTCCCTATTCAGCGCCATGGCGCTACGCCTCCTTCGCGCTCTCGGATTCGGCCGCGCGCTCGGCCTCCTCCTCGATCAACTGCATAGCATGACCGATGACATCGATCAGGTCAGTCGCGATCACGCTCCGTTCGCCCATTTCCGACGCCGCGATGTACCCGGCGAAGGAATGGGTCGTCACGGCATGGCTGGCGAGCAGGCCCCAATCGTCCACCTCGCCATGCGACGCGGCGACCATGCCCGCGATGATGCCGGCCAGCACGTCTCCGGAGCCCGCCGTCGCCAAGGACGCGGGCCCAGCGGTCGGCAGGTAGACCTTCTCTACGCCGACGACGGCGGTCGAGGGACCCTTCGCAACGACGCGCATATTATCGGAACCGACCGCCCAAACGATACGCTGCGCCGCCTCAATGGCCGAGACCATGTCGCAGATCGACTCGTCCTGCACGAGCCTGCCGAGTTCGCGATAATGCGGCGTCATGATCAGCGCCGACTCTCGGCGATACAGTTCGGGCGTAGCGTCGATACCGTCGATGCAGATGCGCGAGAGGCAATTCAATCCATCGGCATCGAGCACCAAGGGCACATCGGCCTCGAGCAAACCGGAGACGACTTGCATGCAACCGGATGCAGTAGTCATTCCCGGCCCGCACAGCACGCAGTCGTACTTATGGGCCACCTCGCAGATAACCGAACGGGCCGCCGCACCGAACGATCCGCGCGAGTCGCAGGGAATACCGATCACCGGAACGGTCGGTAGGGCCATCCTGATGAGATTGGCGCACGCGTCGGGAGCGGCGACCGTAACATAGCCCGCTCCCGCACGAGCGGCGGCCTTTGCAGCCATCATCACGGCGCCTGGATACATCGCGGAGCCACCGACGACGAGCACGGAGCCACGCGAGTATTTGTTGATATTCGAGGGCAGCGGCCCAAAGAACTCATTCAGGTCCGCCGGCTCGACCATCTCGGCTGCATGGTCTACCTCGCCGATGATATCGCCAAGCTGCTCGTAAAGCTCGCCGCAGACGATCTCACCGGCATACTCGGGACCATCGCCCCCATACAGGCCGATCTTGGGAGCGAGCATCGTGGCGGTCATAGAGGCTCGAACGCAATGCTCGGCCGCCGCGCCGGTATCGGAATCGAGCCCGGAAGGAACATCGACGGACACGACAGTCGCCTCGCACTCGTTGAGCGCGGGAATCCAGATGGAGAAAGGAGCCCGGATATCGCCGTGGAACCCTGTGCCCAAGATAGCATCGACGACGACATCGGCCGCGTCGATAAGGGATACGAGCTCATCGCGCGAGGGACCGATATGGACGGTAACATCACGCCCAGCGGTGCGGCGGGCGACATGCCGAGCGAGCGGGCTGGAGATCTCATCGGGCTCGAGCGGCGAGACGACATCAACGTACACGCCCCTGTGGCTCAAGATATCCGCAGCAACCCACCCGTCGCCACCATTGTTACCAAAGCCGGTAAGCACGAGCACGCGCTTTGGCGCCTGCTTTTTGACGAGCTCTGCGACGAACTCGCCAGCAAGCTCCATGAGCTCCGCTTTGGAAGTTCCATCGGACTCGATGATATCTTCAAGACGTAGGACCTCTTCGGTATTCAAAATAGGCTTCATGCTAAGTCCCTCAGTGGAAGACAGTTTGAGTTGCAGATATCGAACCAAGCTCGGGGTCCTGAACGCGCTCGAGCTCGTCCAAAACTGATTTAGCCTCCTTGAAAGAACGCGCGATCAGCTCTTTCTCGGACTGGCGTGCATCCTGTTTTGGCTTGGGGCGAGCCTCCTCGGTGATAGCCATCGCATTGGCAACCGCGACATCGGAGGTAAAAGAGAGCGACAGCGCGACCTCGACGATACCGCGATCGCGAGCGATCTCTAACGCGCGGCCATCTAAGATAGCCAACGGACGTCCCTGCGCATCTTTCGAAACGGAGACATCACGAAACCCGACACCACTAGAAAAGCCCGTTCCGAGCGCCTTGAGCACGGCTTCGCGCGCAGCGAAGCGGCATGCATAATGAGCTGCGGGTCGAGCGGTAGACTCGCAATACAAACGCTCCTCATCGGTAAAAACCCGACGCGCGAAAGCGGGAGTCTTATCGAGGATGCCCTGCATCCTCTCAATCGATACGATGTCGACGCCAATACCTGCCGTGACCATAACCACCTCCTAAAATCGCTCCATCTTTTCTATTGTATCCACAAGAAGCGAAGAGTGGTCCGCCGAGCCACAGGCTGGAAAACTACAAATTGAGTTATTGATTGAAAACCACCGGGACATGAAAAAGGGGGCCCGCGGGCCCCCGATA
>USLT01000076.1 GCA_900555585.1 uncultured Collinsella sp. | reverse complement strand
CGGAACCACAACGGACTTGCCGGGCGCGCGACTCTTCGGTGTTCGGTTTCAGATGCGTCGCCAATGGGCGGCGCATCTTTTTGTATCAAATGGCCAAGAATATGGGTACAAGCTAATCAAGAAGTCATATCCCCGGATAGATCGGAGTCACGTATGGATATCAAGGTTTCCGGACGCAAGACGACCGTTACCGATGCTCTGCGTGCCCATGTCGACGAGAAGATCGGCGAGGCCTGCAAGGTGTTCGACATCGAGCCCATGACGGTCGACGTCGTGCTTCGCTATGAGAAGAACCCCTCCAACCCCGAGCCCGCCATCGTCGAGATCACGGTGCGCGCCCGCGGCTCGGTGATCCGCGTCGCCGAGCACGGCGCCGATATGTACGCCGCCATCGACCTCGCCGCCGAGAAGGCGACCCGCCAGCTCCGCAAGTTCAAGACCAAGGTCGTCGACAACCGCCAGCAGGGGGCTTCTGCCGCCGAGGTCGCGCCCGTCGAGCGCGTCGAGGACCTCGCCGACCTCCTGATTCCCGAGGACGAGGAAGACGGCCAGCTGGTTCGCGAGAAGTACATCGAGCTGACGCCCATGACCACGGAGCAGGCACTCGTCCAGACCGATCTTCTGGGCCATGACTTCTACGTCTTCGAGGACGCCGTGACCGGCCTCGTCAATGTGGTGTATCACCGTAAGAATGGTGGATATGGCATCATCAAGCCCAAGTACGAGGTTCCCGCCGAGTAGAATAACCACATATGCATGATTCGGATGGCGGCCATCCCGTGCGGGGTGGCCGCCATCTCAATATGAAAGGAATGCATGGATACTTCTGCCGCCAACATCGGGCACGCATCCCGATGCCGCATCGTCGTCGACACCTGCGCGGACCTGACCCCCGAGATCGCCGCCACGCTCGATGTCGACATCCTCGGCTTCCCCTACATCCTGGATGGCGAGGAGCGCACCGACGATATCTGGTCGAGCATCACGCCCAAGGAGTTCTACGACAAGCTCCGCAACGGCTCCAAGGCCTCGACTTCCGCCGTCTCGCTCGGCCGCTACCTCGAGTTCTTCACGCAGTGCGCCGAGGAGGGGACGCCGACCGTCTACCTGTGCTTCACGAGCGCCCTTTCGTCGAGCTACAGCTATGCCGTGACCGCCTCGGAGCAGGTGCGCGCCGAGCATCCTGACTTCGAGCTCTACGTGGTCGATAACGCGCTGCCCTGCGCCTGCGGCGAGCTGCTCGCCCTCGAGGCGGTGCGCCAGCGCGCCGCCGGCCTCACCGCCGCCCAGCTCGCGGCATGGGCCGAGGAGGCCAAGGCCTACGTCCACGGTTACTTCACGCTCGAGAGCCTCGACGCGCTCGCGGCGGGCGGGCGCATCCCCCCGGCGGCGGCGCAGCTCTCCAGCAAGCTCGATATCAAGCCCGAGCTCTCGTTCGACCTCGCCGGATCGCTGACGCTTCTCGGCGTGAACCGCGGTCGCAAGAAGGCCCTGAAGGCGCTCGTCAAGTCGTTCGTCGAGAACTGGACGCCCGACCCGGCCATGCCCATCGCGATCATGTCCACCGACTCCGAGAAGGACGCCGACTGGCTGGAGGCGGCGATCCGCAAGGAGGAGGGATGCTCCGACCTGACCATCATCCGCGGTTCCGTGGGGCCCTCCATCGGCTCGCACGTCGGCCCGGGTATGGTGGGCGTGGCGTTCTGGGGCTCCGACCGCTCCCAGAAGATCTCCCTCTCCGATCGCATCGCCAACCGCATCCGGACCGCCTAGCGGCTCCGGACCCCTCCCCTTCGTTCATTCACCTCGTTGCTAGGAGCGCACATGTCCGATAGCACCACCAAAGTCGCATTCATCGGCACCGGCATCATGGGGGCACCCATCGCCGGGCACATCATGGACGCGGGCTACCCCGTGACCGTCTACAACCGCACGCGCGCGAAGGCGCAGCCCCTCATCGATCGCGGCGCGACCTGGGCGGATTCGCCCGCCGACGCGGCCTCGGGCGCCGATGTGGTCTTCACCATGGTCGGGTATCCCCAGGATGTCGAGGAGATCTATCTGGCGGGGGACGGCCTGCTCGCCGCCGCTAAGCCGGGCGCCTACCTCATCGACCTGACGACGAGCTCGCCCGAGCTCGCCCGCGATATCGCCGAGGCCGCCGAGGCCATGGGCAAGCACGCGTTCGACTGCCCCGTGACGGGCGGCGAGGGCGGTGCCGTCGCCGGCACCCTCACCCTCATCGTCGGCGCGACCGAGCGCGATATCGACCCGGTCCGTCCCGTGCTCGAGACCTTCGGCTCCCAGGTGCACTGCTTCGGCGGGCCCGGCAAGGGGCAGGCGGCCAAGCTCGCCAACCAGGTCGCGCTCTCCGCGGCGATGGTCGGCATGGCCGACGCGCTCTCGCTCGCCCAGCAGTGCGGACTCGATACCGAGCAGGTCCGTCAGATGATCTGCGGCGGCACGGGCAAGTCCGGCGCCATGGAGACCCTTGCGCCCAAGGCGATCGACGGCGACTTCAAGCCCGGCTTCATGGTCAAGCACTTCATCAAGGACCTCGGCCTGGCCCTGCAGCTCGCCGAGGAGAAGGAGATCGCCCTGCCCGGCGCCGATACCGCCTTCACGCTGTACGACATGCTCGACGCCATCGGCGGCGGCGATATGGGCACGCAGGCGATCACCCTCCTCTACCAGGAGGAGGCCGACGCCGTCGCGGCCGGTCTCGACTGGTCGCTCTACACCGCTTCGCACGACCATGACGACGAGTGCGGCTGCGGCTGCGACCACGACCACGCCGACGCGCACGAGTGCGGTTGCGGCCACGACCGCGGCGAGGAGCATGAGTGCTGCTGCGGCCACGACCACGGCGAGGAGCACGAGTGCTGCTGCGGCCACGACGGGGAGTGCTAGTCCATGCCGTCTAACTGGGCGTTCATCGTCGTCTACGGCGTCGTCTTCATCTTCGCGGTCTATATCGGCTTCCTGATCGGCCAGGTCGTCTGCAAGCGCTCGGTCGTCACCACGCGCGACTATTGGCTGCGCAACCTGCTCGGCCTGTGCCTGGCGATCCTCATCACGATGTTCGTCACGGCGTTCATGGTCAACATCGCCATCATCGGCCTGCTCGCCGGGTACATCGTCGGTCTCAAGATGACGTTCGGCGAGTCGACCGGTCCTTGGAAGGCTATCGACAAGTTCCTCAACATCAACCCGGGGCACCGCCGCACCGCGGCGAGCGGCGTCGGAGAGGATCGGCGCCGTAGGCGCAAGGCCGGGGAGGCCGCTCCCGACCTTATCTCGGTCAGTGGGAACCAGAAGAAGGATTCGAGGTAATTTCCATGTCAGAACACCTGGAGCACGAACTTACGCCCGAGGAGGCCCAGCAGCTCGCCGCGGTGGAGGGGAGCCGAGACGCCCTCGCCGCCCTGGTCGACGACCTCGCGAGCCCAAGCCGCCGCAAGCGCCAGCTGGCTGCCCGCGTGCTTCGCCTGCTCGCGGAGCGCGAGTCCGAACTGCTGGGGCCCTATATCGCAGACATGGTCGATGCGCTCTACCGCCCGGAGGCCCAGACCCGCTGGGAGATCCTGGACGCGTTGACGCTTCTCGTTCCCACGTGCGCCAAGGAGGAGGAGAGCGCGTACGAGGGCGCCGAGGACGCGCTGTTCGACGAGCTGTCCGCGACGCTGCGCCTGGCCGCCTTCCGGTTCATGGCGGCATGGGGGTCGACGGGGGAGGAGCGCTCGCGTCGGGCCTGGCCCGTCATAGACGAGGCGATCCAGTG
The DNA here is from genome assembly GCA_900555585.1 of uncultured Collinsella sp. GTDB lineage: Bacteria > Actinomycetota > Coriobacteriia > Coriobacteriales > Coriobacteriaceae > Collinsella. Next base: position 1,136 of record USLT01000076.1, on the reverse strand, counting down.
CTTCCACGGCGACCTGGAGTACCGCGACATGCTTGCCTCCCTGCACGACTTCGCGGGCGGAGCGATCGATCCCGAGGTGGCCGCGGAGCTTGCTGGCCGCATCCGGTTCGATGCCGAGAACGGCAAGGGCGCGTACCTCAAGGCCCGTTCATCCGAGATCTACGGGCTGCTCGTCGAGCGCTTCAAGCTCGAGAAGCCCCAGAAGCGCGCCCGCGCGGCCAAGGATTCCTCGTCTGACGACGAGTAGCCCTCATCTAATCTATGTACCAACAGACGGGGACCGCGGCGACGGTCCCCGTCGCGTCTCGACCCGCTGCGGCGGGCGGAGAGGAGCCCCGTATGGCGCATAGCGTCGCGCTCATCCCTGGTGACGGGATCGGGCCGGAGATATCCGAGTCCATGAGAAGGGTCGTAGACGCCACGGGCGTCGGGATCGACTGGCATGTGGTCGATGCCGGCGCGGGCGTGATGGGGGAGTATGGCACGCCCCTGCCGGAGCACGTGCTCGACGCGGTCGCCCAGGCGCGCGTCGCTATCAAGGGCCCCATCACCACGCCGGTCGGCACGGGCTTCAGGAGCGTGAACGTGGCGCTCCGCAAGCACTTCGACCTGTATGCATGCGTCCGACCGTGCCTCTCGCAGCCGGGCGACGGATCGCGCTACGAGGACGTCGACATCGTCATCGTGCGGGAGAACACCGAGGACCTGTATGCCGGCATCGAGTTCGAGGCGGACGATGCCCGCGTCTCCCACCTCGATGACCTGGTGCGCGAGTCCGGTCAGGTGCCCTTCCGCGAGGGCTCCGCGATATCCATCAAGCCGATCTCCGAGTTCGGCTCGCGCCGTATCGTGGAGTACGCCTTCGAGTACGCGCGTCGATGCGGCCGCCGCAAGGTCACGGCGGTCCACAAGGCGAATATCATGAAGGCCACCGACGGCCTGTACCTGCGCATCGCGCGCGAAGTGGCCGAGCGCTATCCGGATATCCAGTTCGAGGACAAGATCGTCGACGCCGCCTGCATGGGCCTCGTCCAGCGCCCCGAGGACTTCGACGTCCTCGTCCTGCCCAATCTCTACGGGGATATCGTGAGCGACCTGGGTGCGGGCCTGGTGGGAGGCCTGGGCATGGCGCCGGG
>USLT01000075.1 GCA_900555585.1 uncultured Collinsella sp. | reverse complement strand
GACGTTCTGATTCGTAGTCAGACCCTCTATCCAGCTGAGGTAACGCCGCAACGCATGGACTATAATCGCGCGACGGGCGGGTGAAGTCAAGCACGAATTTAAAATTCTTGTAAGGGATATTCTCAAAAGCGATGCGCATGGTCCGCCGTCGCGCCCCGGAGGGCGGCTCGGGGCTCGATAAATTACGGGGTTTCGGTACAGATGGCGGGGAGCGGCTATGCCCTCGAGCCGGCTGCTTCTATCATGTGACGAGCATTTGAGCGGCGGGTTCGTCCGGCCGCGCGGCCCTGTACGCAGAAAGGCATGACATGCAGGACGCATTCTTTTCGTTTATCAGCGACTTCGGCTACCTGGCCGTCGCCGCCCTCATCTTGCTCGAGAACGTGTTTCCGCCCATTCCCAGCGAGCTGATCCTGCCGCTTTCCGGCTTCCTCGCCACGCAGACGGACATGTCGCTTCCCGGCGTCATCCTGTTCGCCACCGTCGGGTCGGTTGTCGGCGCCTATTTCCTGTACGGCATCGGCCGTCTCTTGTCGCAGGAGCGCCTCGAGGGCTTCTTCGACACGAAGCCCATGCGCATGCTGGGCTTCAAGTCCGACGACGTTGCCAGCGCGATCGGCTGGTTCGACCGCAAGGGGCAGATCACTGTGCTCATCTGCCGCTGCATCCCGGTGGTCCGCAGCCTGATCTCCATCCCCGCCGGCACCGCCAAGATGAACATGGTCCGCTTCGCCCTGTACACGCTGGTGGGCTCGTTGGCATGGAACGCCATCCTGTGCACGCTCGGCTTCTGGGCCGGCGGCGCGTGGGAGCAGGTCACCGCGCAGGCGGAGTGGGTCTCCGACGTGGTGAAGGTCGTCATCATCGTCGTGGCCGTGGCCGTCATCGCTTGGTGGGTCGTCAAGCGCATCATCCCCGCCATGAAGGAGAAAGAGCAGGGAGGGCGCTAGGCCGCGCTTCTTTGCCGCGCGCTTTTATGGCGCGCCGTGCCCGAATGATTTGCTTGCAACGTGTGCCGCCGCGGGATGGTCCCCGCGGCGGCACTTTTCTTCAGGCGGCAGTTTCAGTGCATAGAATCCATCTTGGTCTGCATGGAAAGCAGCGCTGTTGGTTCAAGTTTGCCGTCTTGGCCCCAGATCGCTCGTCGTCGTGACAGTAACTGCCGGATTTGCGCTCTCGAGTGGTGCGCCGCAGGTCTCAGTAACGTTATGCATGCGAGATGAATCGCTCTGGACGATGGGAAACGGCCCCATTTTCCTTTCTCCGGATGTGATTCGCTGCGCGACGAGCTCGCGAAGCGCTATGCATCCACAGTTTCATCTCTCGCGGTGCGCAAATTCGGCAGTTGCTGCCGGGGATTGTCTCGGGAGTGCGGCGAGGGGCGTCCCGCGAGGGGCCTGGGGCGTTCTGACCCGGATGGTGCCGCGGTCCGATGCATATTCTTCACACTTTTGCGCATATTTTGACCGCTGCTCGAAGGGGAGCGCCGTCTGCCTATTTGAGCGTGCCGTTTGCCCGCCCGCGTCGTTAACTGGGGGTAGCGATACATCCGAGCGCCCGTTGGGGCGCGCGACGCCGAGGAGGCTGCTATGGGATTGAAGGCAGAGGATAGGCTTTCGCTCACGTTCGAGGAGCTGCTGGGGTACCTGCGCTCCAAGACGCGCGTCTTCATGGACGTCGACGACCATGAGTACTATGTGACGCACACGGATGGCTACTGGCGCGTCCAGGATTGCGAGAAGCTCAACAGCAAGGGGCACTTCACGGATTGCTCCGAGCTGGTCACCACGCTTTCCGAGCTGATGGAGCTCCCGTGGCTGGACGGCAAGAGCCTGCACGACCTCTTCGAGGGGGCCGTGTTCACCGAGTCCATCCAGGAGGGCTGGGAGCGTCCTGAATAAACACGTGCCCGCGTGGGCGCGATAAGGGAAAGACGACCGGCGCCCGCATGAGCGGGTGCCGGTTTTTTGATATGGCTCGGGCGGTCGCGGGCGAAACCTATTGACCGGCTCTGAAGCAGTGCTAGGCTAAATTGTCTGTTTTCGGATAAAACGGCGATGAATGGGGATAATCCATCCAGTTCTTCGGGGGCGGTCTCGACGCCGCCCGGCTCCATGGATTCGCACACGGGAAGGGGGAGCCATGCAACACGGGGACAGGGCCATCGAGCTCGACTACCTCTACAACGCGTCGGATAGGCTGTACAGCCAGTTCGCACGGAGCTGCGGGTTGTCGAGCTGCGCGTACTGGATGCTGTACGAGATCGAACTCGCCGGCGGCGAGTGCACGCTTCGCAGCATCGGCGTCGCGTGGTCCTACAGCAAGCAGACGATCAACTCGGCGCTCAAGTCCCTCGAGGGCCGCGAGCTCATCGAGCTCGAGTTCGAGGAGGGCAGCCGCAAGAACAAGGTGGCGCGCCTGACCGACGCGGGTCGGGAGTTCGTTCGCGTGAACGTGGCGCCCGCCATCGACGCGGAGGAGCGCGCCTTCGCGACGCTGACGCGGGAGGAGCGGTCTACGCTGCTGGGGCTCGCGCGCAAGTACACCGAGGCCCTGGATGCGGAGTTCAGCCGGATGGACGAGTGGCGCGGAGGTGCCGCGAACTCGGGGAAGGGGGATGCATGAAGCTGCTTTTGAGGTTTATGAAGCCGTATCGCGCGCTGGTCGCGGTCACGTTGCTGGTGCTGCTGGTCGACAACGTCGGCACCCTGCTGGTGCCGACCATGCTCGCCGACATGATCAACATCGGTATCGGGACGGGGGACTTCGACTACATCGTGCACGGCGGACTGGCGATGCTCGGCGCGTCCCTGCTGGCGAGCGGCGGCGCGATGACGGGCGCCTATCTCGCGGCGAAGCTCGCGGCGTGCGTCGCGCGCGATATCCGCAACGCCGTCTACGACGCCTCGCTCTCATTCTCGGGCGGTGACTTCGAGCGCTTCGGGACCGGCTCGATGATCACCCGCACCCTCAACGACTCCAACGTCATCCAGCAGTCGATCATAGCGACCATCCAGTTGGTGCTGCCGGTTCCGTTCCTGTCGGTGGCGGGCATCGTCATGGCGTGCATGATCGATTACCAGATGGGTCTGCTACTCGCCTGCGTCGTCGCGATCGTCCTCGCGATCGCCGTGGTGACCGTCGCAAAGGCGGCGCCCATCTTCATGAGCCTGCAGAAGCTGATCGACCGCATGAACATCGTGCTGCGCGAGAGCATCGTCGGCGCCCGCGTGATCCGCGCCTTCAACAAGGAGCGCCACGCCGAGCGCCGCCTCGACGAGGTCTTCACGAACTACGCCGACCGCGCGATCAAGGTGAACCTGCTCTTCGCCGGCCTCGACTGCTCGGCCTTCTTCTTCATGAACATCGCCGAGGTCGCCGTGCTGTGGCTCGGCGGCAACCGCGTTGGCGCCCACGCCATGCAGATCGCGAGCATCACGGCTGTGCTCGAATACGCGATGCTCATCTTGTTCTTCGTGATGATGGCCCAGATCGTCGCGCTCACCCTGCCGCGAGCCAAGGCGTGCCTCGACCGCGCCGCCGCGGTGATCGACCTCGAGCCCGAGATCGTCGACGGCGACGCGTCCGCCGCCTCCCGCCCCGCGGCGACGTGGCGGTCTTCGACCATGCGTCCTTCCGCTTCGCCGCCGCCGACGAGGACACCCTGCACGACCTCTCCTTCTCGTGCAAGCGCGGGCAGACGACGGCGATCATCGGATCGACGGGCTCGGGCAAGTCGACGATCGCGAAGATGCTCCTGCGCCTCCACGACGTCACGGGGGGAGCGGTGCGCTTCTGCGGCACGGATGTGCGCGATATGGCGCAGCGCGACCTGCGCGGGGCCATCTCCTACGTTCCCCAGAAGGCGTGGCTGTTCTCCGGTACGGTCGCGAGCAACCTGGCCTATGGCGACGGGTCGGCCGACGAGGAGCGCATGCGCCATGCGCTCGAGGTCGCGCAGAGCGAGTTCGTGCTCGACTTGCCGAAGGGCCTCGAGTCGCCGGTGGCCCAGGGCGGCACCAACTTCTCCGGTGGCCAGCGCCAGCGCCTCTCGATCGCCCGCGCCCTTATGAAGCGCGCGGACCTGTACATCTTCGACGACAGCTTCTCGGCGCTCGATTTCAAGACGGATGCCGCGCTGCGCCGCGCGCTGGTGCCCGAGACGCGAGATGCCGCGGTGCTCATCATCGCGCAGCGCATCAGCACCATCCTCCATGCCGACCAGATCATCGTGCTGAAGGACGGCCGGGTCGAGGGCCGCGGCACCCACGAGGAGCTCATGAGGGATTGCGATGTCTATCGTGCCATCGCGGAGTCTCAGATGAAGGGGGGCGAGTAGCATGGCGGAGCAGCCTGGAAAGACAAGCGGCCTGATGGAGGCCGAGCAGCTCGAGGAGCGCATGGAGGACGAGGCCGTCCAGCAGCCGGACGAGCGCCCGCAGGCCGATCCCGCGGATGACGACGAGGCCGAGGTCCCGCGCGATATCAAGCGCACGGTCTTGCGCCTGTGGCGCGAGGCGCGCGACCAGCACTGGCGCTTCGTCCTGGTCGTGGTGTCCATCATCCTCTACACCGGTTTCTCGGTGGCGGCGCCCGCGTTCTCGGCCCACGTCATCGACGTGCTGTGGGAGAGCATCCAGGGCGCCTTCGCGCGCGGGGAGTCCTTCACGGTCGGCTGGGATACGGGCGGCCGCGCGATCGCGGTCTACCTTGCCGTCTGGATGCTCGCCGCCGCGTTCTACACGCTGCAGTGCTTCACGATGGCGGGATTCGCCGAGCGGCTGAACCTCTCGCTGCGCAACAAGCTCGCAGCCAAGATGAACCGCTTGCCGCTGTCGTTCTTCGACGCCCATCGCCCCGGCGAGGTCGTGAGCCGCGCCACCAACGACCTCGACAAGATGTCGGAGGTGCTGCAGACCGGCCTGCTGCGCCTGCTCATGGCCGTCGGCGGCGTGACCGGCGCGGTC
>USLT01000074.1 GCA_900555585.1 uncultured Collinsella sp. | reverse complement strand
GCAGGCGTACGCGCTCCTCGTCCTTGAGCTGACGGATGCTGTCGTTGCCATAGTTAGCGGTGTTCTTTGCCATGCTCGCTCTCTCGGTGGGTCCTCTTTGGGCTTCTGTAGTCATGTAGATGAATACCGTAGCATAGCCCAGCCCGCATGTGGTTCCGTCCAATCGAAATCCATCGAACGAATGTTCGTCTCATATGGGACGGGCGTGCGATGCTTTCGGCATCCTCGTGGTATCCTCGCCAAATATGGCGGCGATATCGAAGACGTGCTGGAGTTGCGCACGATTGGAGGAGGCAATGACTGAAGCACGGTATGTGAGGGCGAGCAAGATGCTCGCGCGGGCCCTGCGGCATAAGCCGGAGGAATTCGGCATAGAGCTTGATGCGCACGGATGGGCGCAAGTCGGCCCCCTCGTGCGCGGCATGAAGGGTAAGACCGAGTTCTCCCGCGAGATCTTGGAGCATATCGTGGCGACCGATTCGAAGGGCCGCTACGAATTCGACGTTCACCACATGCGCGTTCGGGCGCGACAGGGGCATTCCGTCCCGGTGGATGTGGAGCTTGAGCGGCGCGATCCGCCCGCCGTCCTGTATCACGGCACTGCCACCAGGCATCTCGACAAGATCATGCGAGAAGGGCTCAAGCCCATGAGGCGGCTGTACGTCCATCTGTCGCCGGACCGGCAGACCGCGCTCAAGGTTGGCTCGCGCCACGGCGAGCCTGCCGTGCTTAGGGTCGATGCTGCGACGATGGCGGCCGAGGGCGGGGAGTTCTACCTGTCGCGCAACGGCGTGTGGCTCACGGGTCCGGTGGAGCCGCGTTTTCTCGAAGTGGTGCCTTGGGCGGAGGATGATTAACGATGATATACATCACCGGTGACCTGCATGGGACGGCCGAGTACGGCCGCAACCGCCTCTCCTTTCACAGCTGGTCGTTGGGTCGTGAGCTCACGCGCGACGACGTCGTGATCGTCGCTGGTGACTTCGGCTACGTATGGGACGGCGGCAACACGGATGCCTACTGGCTCAAGTGGCTCGAGGATCGGCCGTGGACCACGTGCTTCGTCGACGGCAACCACGAGAACCACGGGCTGCTCGCGGCCATGCCCGAGCGCGAGTGGTGCGGCGGACGCGTGCACGAGGTGCGTCCGCATGTGCTGCATCTCATGCGCGGGCAGGTGTTTGATATCGACGGCGTCAGCGTATTCACCATGGGCGGCGCCTCGTCGCACGATCGCGAGTGGCGGACCGAGGGCGAGAGCTGGTGGCCGGAGGAATTGCCCTCGGACGCTGAGCGCGAGGAGGCCCGCGCCAACCTCGACAGCCGCGGCTGGCAGGTCGACTACGTGATCACGCATGAGGCGCCGCTCGACATAGCGGACGACCTCTGCTGGGAATGCAACCGCCCTTTCGACGGCGGGGATGCGCACCAGGCGTTTCTTCAGGAGCTCGACGGCAAGCTCTCTTACTGCACCTGGTTCTTCGGCCATTACCATGACGACGAGTGGCGGGACGATCGCCACAGGCTCATCTACCGCGATATCGTTCCCATCGACGTTCGCCGGACCGACGAGGACCGCGAGCCGATAGGTGACGGCTCCCATGGCTGACGCGCGGCATGCGACGGCGAGCAAGATGCTCGCGTGCGCCGCGCGGCATAAGCTGGGGGAGCTTGGTATAGAGCTCGATGCGCACGGATGGGCGCAGACGGCGCTGCGGAATCTTGAGGCGACGCTTAAGCGGTGCGGGGTTCAACTGCCGGGATATCCAGCAAATGGCATTGCAAGCAAGGTGGTGTTGCTTAAAGACCTAACTCGACGATTGCCCGCTTCATGATGAGAGCCCACTCGAGTTGCTGCGATATGAACCCTGGCCATGCGTCTTCGTTGCCCTTGATCTTGCATCCGTCCTTGTAGAAGCGAAGTCCCGATGCCTTCTTGGCGTCGAAGGATGTGGCTGCAAGGCCTAGACGCGCCTCAAACAAATTGGCGTTATCGATGGCTTTATGACCGATTTCTTTATCATCGGGAACGTAGAATTCGATTCCGATGCGGCCATGCTGCGTGTCTATCAGAAGCGCGATGCGGTAGGCGGAGGTGCCGCATCGCAGCGTGGTCCAGTGGTCCTTTGTGGGCTTCTTCGGGTTGAATACCTTGAGGAACTCAGGTGTTGACTGGGCGATTTCGCGATACTTGGTCCAATAGGAGAGCTTGACGCGTTCGGTTTCGGAGAGTCCCTCACTGAGCTTGATAGCCTTCGTCCATTCGTTGGGCTGCTCGACTACGCTGAAGCGCGGTGCGGGTAACGAGTCACCGATGGACCATAGCTCGATTTCGACCAGGAAAAAGCCAAAGTCGTTATCGGTGTGCTGGTTGAGCCATTCGATGGCCTGGCGGTGTTCATCGCGGGCGCGCGCCACCACCCACACGACGATCTCGGCGCCCTTGCCGGCGGCGTAGGTGATCACCTTTCCCAGGTGGTCGTGGTTAGTATCCTCGAGCTGGTTTTCGATAATAGCCCTACGCCCGGTTCCAACTTCCTGCGCATAGATATCCACATTGAACGAGCCTACGGATGACTCTGTCTCTATGAGCTCAAGCTCAATGCCGACCGCCGAGCTCAACATTGCAAGGTTTGGCTCCTCGGAGAGCCACTTGGTGAAGTCGAGCGCCTCATGAGGCCACACATCGCGGAGCTCAACTTTCTTCAACGTGTCCAGGTTGTATTCCATGAGGGCTCACTTTCGTTTTGCGCTGCCGCCTGAAGCTGTCGTCAGATGCGGGCGGGCTCCCATGCTGCGAATTCCGCATCGGCTTTATTGTATACCTCGAAAGAGCTCCGCGGTGATACTGACCATTAACGTGCGGTTTTAGTTGCAGAGCGCGCCATTCGGACGGAATCGCATAAGGGGCCCGCGTCCGATCATCCCGGCCCGTCGTCACGGATCTCTCGATATGTCGACTGTGCTCAAATGGTTTGGGCGACTCTGGCTGTGGTACTGTACAAGTAGCGAACCCGCCATGCCTATCTCTCGACGATTGTTGAGATGATGCAAACTTTGGCGGGTGTTTTTTATCGTTGATTTTCTACGCCGGCCACCAGATGCGGGTGAGCAGGAGGATGCTGCGGGTCTCGTCGTCGGCCTTGTCGTAAACCTCCACGTAGTGGCGGACGAAGGCGTCGAGGTCGACCAGGCGCACGGGTATGGTGGCGTGTCCGGCTTCGAGGCGCGCGTCCTTGGTGAAACCGCCGGTGGAGACGTAGAGCCCACGCTCGCCCGCGCGCAGGCCGCCGATGAACGAGCGCACCGCCGGCGCGACCATGGCTCCCTTGCGGTGCTTGACCTCCGCCACGATGCGCGGCGACTCGAGCCCGAGGGCGTCAGGGGAGGCGATCACGTCGCGGCCGCCGTCGGGGCCCTTGGGCGTGACGCGCGCACAGTAACCCATCGCCCTGAGCAGGCCTGCCACCAGGCGTTCCATATCTTCCCAGCCGAGCTGGTTCATGCGGTCCTTGATGAGCTCGATGCCGTTGTCGTATGTGGCGGTGAGCGCCTCGTCGTCGCTTGAGGAGTCGTCGCTGGAATCTTGGGCTGGCTCGTCGGGGTTGTGGGCGAGCCCGCCGCTCGCCGCCGGGCGCTTATGAGCGGCTGCAAACTCCAGGTCGGTCATTACCTCGGCCGAGATGGCGAAAATGGTCTGAATGCCGCCGAGCGAGTTCTTGGAAGACTGCGAGAGCAAGTCGCGTGGAGCAGTTTTGTTCCAGGTGACGGCACGCGCGTGTAGGTTATGCCTTCGGGCTCCGGCACGGGTGAACAGGGGCCGGAGATGACGCCGATATGGTAGAGGCGTTCGGCGGGGTCGTACATGACGACGGTCGACCCCTGCTTCATGGAATGGGCAAAACGGAATACCTGCCCAACGCTGGTCGCGACCTTCTGCTTGCTCTCGGCGGGGTGCGCCGCGGCATATGCGGCCCTGATCTGGTCGCGGTCCATATTGGCGATGTCCAGGCCGTTGAGGTTCCAACCAATGCCGATGATGCCGTTCTCGGCCCAATCGGTTGCGAACGTTCCCCCGCGCCCCGCGCGAATCATCCAAGCGTTCATGGTGACGGCCTTTCGTTTGCAGTTCTGCTATGCGTATGAAATGTATCGTTGGGCTAAACGGGTGCACGGGATTGTGTGGGTCATTATTCATTTGGCCCTATATCGCATTTGAGAAGTGCGATATAGGGCCAAACTCCATCTGATTCAGCTAGTAATAAAGCTCGATATACGAATAGGCCTTGTCAAAGAGGGCCTGGTCCTTGAGCTTGTAGCGCATCCAGAGAATGGCGCGGAGCTGCTTCTTGACCTCTTTCACGCCAGTTGTGGTGGCTTGCCAGCCGTCGAAGCGAGTGATCTTAACGATCTCGTCGATGTCGTTGACGATGTTCTCGACAATGATGGGCGTGTCGCCGTTCTTGATGCCATTGAAGAGCTCAGTGAGAGCGGCTTTTCCCCTGTCTTCCTCTTCCTCGGGCACGACTTCCTTTTCGGCGGCTCGCGCCTCTTTGGCGAGGTCAATGAGCATCTTGAGGAACTCGACGCTGTTGATGAGACCCTGCTCGTGACGCTCCCTCAGGTCCTCCAGGCGTTCGCCGAGCTTCTGGAACTTGCCATTTTTATCGTGCTTGCGGATTCGGGCGACGAGGTCTATTTCCAGCTTACGCGTGTAAACATCACCTTTCACCATGCACCCGGATTTCATGTACAGCTCATTCGTCGCACGAATATCTCCTTGCAACAAACCATACAACACCGCAGTATCACAGTTCACATTTCCCTTGACTTTTCCTTGTGGACCAATCACAACTTTTCCCTTACAAATAATGTCTCCCTCTAACGTTCCCTCCAGATGTAATCCTCCAGCAATAGTGATTATCCCTTTCACTATCGTCCCTATTGTTATCATTGTCAGGTTGTCAGCACTGACTTTCA
>USLT01000073.1 GCA_900555585.1 uncultured Collinsella sp. | reverse complement strand
GAGGCCATCCGCCGAACGGGCCGACGGCCGCCGCGCGCGTGTGGTACACAGGTACCAGAGGCAACGAATCCGCAACCGCACGAGATTGGAGAACCATGCCACTCAGCAACGTGACCATCCGCGAGGCCGGGCTCGGCGACCTTGACGAGCTCGCGGACCTCTACTGCACCCTGTGGACCAACAGCCTGCGCAACCGCGGCGACTTCGAGGACGCCATGCTCGCCGGCCGCTACAACATCGCGATGCAGTTCCAGCGCTCCCCCATCGCACTCGTCGCCGAGGTCGACGGCGTCGCGATCGCGGCATGCTGCGTCGGCATCTTCGACGATGGAAAGCCGCGCACCAACCCGGCCTGGCAGGAGCGCTACGAGGAGCTGCTCGCCCTCGCGACCGAGCGCGCCCGCGACGCGGACGAGCGCCTCGAGGGATGCCTGTTCGGCGACACGCGCGAGAAGGCCACCGCGGACCGCTTCGCCGCCTCCGGAAACGAGTACGCCGAGGGCCAGATCAACCTCATCATCATCCGTCCGGAATGGCAGGGCAAGGGCCTGGGCGCCAAGCTGATCGAGCGGGCGCGCACCGAGCTCCGCGGCCAGGGCTGCGACGCCTTCTTCCTCATGAGCGACAACCAGTCCGACTACGAGTTCTACGACCATATCGGCATGACCCGCATCGCCGAGGACCACAGCCAGGACACCGGCGACGGCTTCATCGTCTACATCTACGGCGAGCGCCTGTAACGTTTACGTAAGACCAGGCGAGCTTGCGTGTTAGGCGAGCGTCCGCCTTTTCAAGATGTCCATGCCATCCAGGATCACCCAACCTATGCTGGAGGCATGGACATCTGCATTTGCGACATAACCGAGCTCGACTGCATCCGCCTCCTCTCCGCCGCGAACCCCGAGCGAATCGGCATATCGCGCGAACGCGCACTCCCCGCAGATATCGGTAAGGTCGGCGACACCCTCTCCTGCTACATCCGCAGCCTCGGTGCCCGCGATGGAGATATCCATGTCGCCGTCCCCAGCCCGAAGGCGCGCAGGCGCAAACGAGGCATCTCCTGCCACGTCGTAAGCGGCGGCAGCGCTCCGATGGACTTCATCGACCTAGGGCAAGGCGTCTGCGGCCTCTCCGTCGAGATGCTCTACATCCAACTGTGCCGCAAGCTCTCCTTTATCAAGCGCATCAGGCTCGCATGCGAGCTTGCAGGCAGATACACCATAATCCCCAACCCGCGGTACGGGGAAGCGGAGGCAGGCGGAGCGGATCAACCTCCGACGCTGTCACTCGAGCGAGCTCCCCTCACCACGGTCGATAGGCTCAGGAGAACCGCGGAAGAGCACGCGAACATGCACGGAGCGAAGCTGGCCCGCGAAGCGCTGCGATACGCCGTCGATAACGCCTGCTCCCCAGCCGAGGCATGCATGGCGATCGCGATGACGCTGCCCCACAACAAGGGTGGATACGCCTGCGGACCGATGATCATGAACCATCGCGTCGACTTCGATGGTCATTTCAGGAGGTGCGACGCCTACCTGCTGGTCGGCGGAATCGACATGGAATACGGAAGTCGCGCGCATCATGGATCGATCGAGGCGATGGAAAGCGATTCGATACGAGCCAACGAGCTGTCCTCACGAGGCGTGCCCGTGGTCAACATCTCCAGCATCGAGCTTCGCAACCCTCGGCTCTTCCATATCGTCATGAAGCGGGTATACAGGCTCCAAGGCCGCAGGCTTCGCATTACCGTGGAAGACTTCGAAGCACGACGAGATCGGCTCTGGCGTGAGCTATTCAGCTAACCGACGCGCGCGGGCGCCTAAAACGACCGAACCCCGCGGGCCGAGGCAAGAACTGCGGGAGGGGGATGCGCACGACTGGCATAATTCTCGCAAGATGCGCGATTGGGTTTGGCAGAAGAGCACAGAAATGCGCACGCTTGGCAATAATCGCACGAAATGCACCCGACTCGAGCAAGGCGAGCACCCGAATCCAATCCACTCTCGGAGAAACTCAAACGGAAGGGTATAAAACTGCAGGTAGTTGCTTTGTAGAAATGCGATATGCTCCAGCATGGAGCCACGGCCCAGCCTCTCACAGACTCCAACGGACGCATTTCGTTAAAGAAATGGCATCTTTGGGTTCATTTTGCTGACTTTTTGCCAAACATGCGCATCTCGATAAAAAACCACCAAGGAAGAAGCGCATTTCGACTGATTTCCGCCAACCCGAATGCTGCCTTTTGCAGCCGCGGAAAAACAAGTAATAGCGCGGCGACCCGCCAATCCGGGTCGCCGCGCTTGCATGGCGTGCCGCGACGGGTGGCGCGCATGCGCTCCCGCGGGCTATTTGGGAGACGTTCCGGACTAGGAGAACATTCCCGTGAGGTAGTCGTTCAGGCGCTTGTCGCGCGGACGGGTGAAGATCTGCTCGGTCTCGCCGTACTCGACCATATCGCCCATGTAGAAGAAGGCGGTGCGGTTGGAGACGCGCGAGGCCTGCTCCATGTTGTGCGTGACGATGATGATCGCGCGGGTCTCGGCGAGCTCGTTCATCAGGTCCTCGATCGCGAGGGTCGAGATCGGATCGAGCGCGGAGCAGGGCTCGTCGAACAAGATCACATCCGGGTTGAGCGCGAGGGTGCGCGCGATGCACAGGCGCTGCTGCTGGCCGCCGGAGAGCGCCTGCGCGCTCTTATCCAGCTTGTCCTTCACCTCGTCCCACAGCGCGGCGCCGCGAAGGCTCGACTCGACGAGGGCGTCGAGCTCGGCCTTATCGGTCACGCCGTGGCGGCGCGGGGCGAAGGTGATGTTCTCGTAGATCGACTTTCGGAACGGGTTGGGCTGCTGGAACACCATGCCGATCGAGCGGCGGAGCTCGTAGAGGTTCTCGGTCTCGGTGTTGATGTTGCGTCCCTGGTAGAAGATCTCGCCCTCGACGCGGCAGCCGCGGATCTCGCGGTTCATGAGGTTCAGGCTGCGCAGGAAGGTCGACTTGCCGCAGCCGGACGGCCCGATGAGCGCGGTGATCTCGCCCATATGGAAGTCGAGGGTGGTCGGGCGCAGCGCGCGATTCTCGCCGTAGACGACGCTGACGTCCTTGGTCGAGATGACGGTCTCGCCGTCGGTGGCGTGGCCGCGGGACCGGCGACCGGCCTTCTCGCTCGCGGCGACGCTGGTCAGAAACTGATCGCTCTCGTTCATCATTCCGCAGTCATCCTCTTAGCCAGGGCCTTGCCCACCACGCGGGCCAGCACGTTGAACAGAAGCACGCACACCATCAGCAGCGCCGCGGTGCCCCACACGATCTGCTGGGCCTCGGGGCTGCCCTCGCCGTAGATCTTGTAGATGTGCACGGCGAGCGACTCGCCGGGCCTGAAGACGTTCCAGGCGCAGGTCGGGCTCGTGAAGTTGAGGCTGAAGAAGTTGAGCCTCACGGGACTGGACATGCCGGAGGTGAAGAGCAGGGCCGCGGCCTCGCCGAAGACGCGGCCGGCGGACAGGACGACGCCGGTCACGATCGCGGGCATGGCGGCGGGGATCAGCACGTGGACCGTCGCCTCCCAACGGGTGAGGCCCATGGCCAGGCAGGCATCGCGCTGGGACTGCGGAACGTCCTCGAGGGCCTGCTGGATGACGCGCACCAGGATCGGGATGTTGAACATGGTGAGCGCGACGGCACCGGAGATGATTGAGTACTTCCACCCGAGATTGACCGAGAACACCAGGAAGCCGAACATGCCGACGACGATGGAGGGCAGCGAGGAGAGGGTCTCGATCGCGGTCGAGGCGATCGAGGTGATGGGGCCGTCGGGCGCGTACTCGACGAGGAAGATCGCACCGCCCAGGCTGATGGGAACCGAGATCAGCAGCGTGATGGCCAGCATGTAGAACGAGTCGAACAGCTGGTAGGCCACGCCGCCCTGCGTGCCGTTGGCGCGCGATGCCTCGGTAAGGAAGCCGGGCTTGATGAGGGTGCCCGCGCCCTCGACGATGATATAGGCCACCATGGAGACGACGAGGAGCATGACCAGGCCGGCGATGGCGGTCAGCACGGCGGTCGCCAGGCGGTCCTGCATGCCCGCGCGCTTGAGGCGCGCGTCACGGGAAGTCGAGCTACTCACGACCGATCGCCCCCTTCTTGCCGATGAGATGGATGATCAGGATGAAGATGAGCGACATGCCCATGAGGAGCAGCGCGAGCGACCACAGCACGTCGTTCTGGATGGAGCCGTCGGCGTAGACGGCCATGCTCGTGGTGAGCGTGGTGGTGATGGTCGACGCCGGGTCGAGCAGGCCCGCGGGCATGGCCTCGATGCCGCCGATGACCATGCGGACGGCGAGCGTCTCGCCGAAGGCGCGCGTCATGCCGAGGATGACGGCGGTCATGAGCGACGGCAGCGCGCTGCGGAGCACGACGTGCCAGATGGTCTGCCAGCGCGTGTACCCCAGCGCGAGGGAGCCCTGGCGGTAGCTCTCGGGGACGGCGCGCAGCGCGTCGATCGCGAGGGTGGTGATCGTCGGCAGGATCATGATGGCCAGCACCAGGGATCCGGGCAGGATGCCGAGACCGGTAGCCACGCCGAAGACCGCTTTGATCGCCCCCACGATCACATGGAAGCCGATCAGGCCGAAGACGACTGAGGGAATGCCCACGAGCAGCTCGATGAGCGGCTGGAAGACCCTCTGTCCGAACTTCGGCTGGATCTCGACGGCGAAGATGGCGGAGCCGATCGCGATGGGAAGCGCGATGACCGTCGAGAGGACCATGACGGAGAACGAGGTCACGATCAAGGGCAGGGCCCCGGTGAAGGGCATGCCGGCCTCGGTGGTGTTATGCAGGTCCCACGTGGTGCCGGTGAAGAACTCGACGACGTTGACCCCGTCTTTGAAGAAGGACGAAAGGCCCTTCTGTGCAACCATGAAAATAAGCGCGCACACAACGAGCGTCACGAGCGCGACGCACGCGCCCGTGACACCCATGCCGACTTTTTCGAGGTTGCGCTTTGGCATCTGCTTCGCCATCACGCACCCTTTCGCGATCGAGAGAGGAAATTACTTGT
>USLT01000072.1 GCA_900555585.1 uncultured Collinsella sp. | reverse complement strand
GCCGCCGCGCCTCCATCTTCTCCATGAAGACGCAAAACAAGTGGCTGTGGGGCGCCGCCGCGCTCGCCCTCGCGCTGACCGTCATCCCCGTCGAGGTCGACTTCCTCGCCGAGATCTTCGGGTTCATGACGCTCAAGCCCGAGGCGCTCATCGCCGCGCTCGGCATCGCCTTCCTGATCATCCCGATCATGGAGGTCTACAAGGCCGTCATGCGCAAGCTCGAGAAGTAGTCTCGCGCAAGCGATGCGTTTTCATGGCCCGGTACCGCGGAAAAGCGCGGTGCCGGGCTTTTTCGTGGAGCGGGGCGCTCGGCGCGAGCCCGCCGCACGCGGTATACTGCAGGGCGAAGCAAAGCGAGCGAAGGAGGGCGCGTGGGAAAGCGCAGGACAAAGGGTTCGAAGGCGCCGCGCGCGGCGGCATGCGACGCATCGGATCTGCCGAAGGTCGACTCCCTGCACGACATCCCCTCCTTCGGGGAGCTCGTCGCATCGGATGGCCAGCGCGCCGCGCTCGAGGAGTACCGCTCCGAGCTCGTCGCGGCCGGCGAATCCGAGTCCGCCGACCTCATGGAGCTCGGCTGCGTGGTCAGGCTGGACCGGGGCTTCCCGCTCGTGGTCTCCGAGGGCGTCACGTGCAGGGCCGAGCATTCCGTCGCGTTCGCGAAGGGTGCGGACATGCTCCCCGCCATCGGCGACTGGGTCGCCGTCCGCTGCGACCCCGGGCACGATATGGGCGTCATCGAGCGCGTCCTGCCGCGGCGCAGCGTCTTCGAGCGCTGGCGCGGCAAGAACCGCGGCGAGCGGCAGGTCCTGGCCGCCAACGTCGACGTCATCTTCATCGTGCAGCCCCTGGGCTCGTCTCGAGACACCATCCAGCTCGTGCGCGACCGCATCGCCCGCTCGCTCGTGCTCGTCCGCGATTGCGGCGCGGAGCCCGTCGTGGTCCTCACGAAGGCCGACAGGGTCTCGACCGACGAGCTCGAGGCGTTCCGCTGCGAAGTCGAGCGGCTCGCCGGGCCCGATGTGCGCGTCATCGCGACCTCCTCGCGCGACGGGCGCGGACTCGAGGAGGTGCGCTCCTGCATTCCCCGCGGTCGGTTCGCGATGATCCTGGGGGAGTCGGGCGCGGGGAAGTCCACGATGCTCAACACGATACTGGGCCACGAGGCGCTCGCGACGAGCGGCGTGCGCGAGCGCGACGATATGGGCCGCCATACCACGGTTGCCCGCGTCATGGTCTCGCTACCCGATCCCTGCGGCGTCGTCGCGGACGCGCCCGGGCTGCGCAGCCTGCCCCTCGTCGGTCACGAGCGCGGCCTCGCCCGGGCGTTTCCCGAGGTGGTCGAGGCGGCGAGCGGATGCCGCTTCAATGACTGCAGCCACACGCACGAGCCCGGATGCGCGGTGAGGGAGGCCGTCGAGTCCGGGGAGGTCGACGAGGTGCGCGTCGAGGCCTTCCTGGCTCTCGCGCGCGAGATGCGCGTGAGCGCCCAGAGCCTGGATCCGGACGTGCGCCTCTAGCCGAAGGGGCGCCGTGGGGTACGGCCCGCTATCCAAATAGAATGCCCGGTATGCGGCCGGTCCGACGAGTTTGTTGGACCGGCCGCATCGTCTTGTTAGGCGACGCGTCAGATATGATTCGCGTCCCGACCGAGTCCCGCCCGCGCGCCCAGAATGGAAGCAAGCAAGGATTCGCGCCGAGATGGGTTCCATCGTGGGCGCCGGTTTCGCGAGGAGGGCTGTCCGGTGAAGCGGGGGGCAAGGTTGACGTTGAGCGCGGTCTCGGGGATCGCGGCGGCCGTGCTGGCGTTCGCATACGGGGCGTCGGTGCGGGAGGCCGCGGAGCGCGAGCGGCGCGAGTCGATGGAGCGCTATGGTGGCGAACTCGTCGCCGTGTGCGTCGCCACGCGGGAGATCGAGCCGGGCGAGGAGCTCGGCGACGGCAACGTGGCCGTCGAGGAGTGGGTCTCGAGCCTGCTGCCTCCGGATGCCGCGATGGGGCTCGACGACGTCGCGGGAACGGTCGCGACGTCGCGCATACCGGAGCGCTCGGTCATCGCCCGCGCCCATCTGCGCGAGCGCGCGGAGGGGATCGAGGTGCCCCGCGGCAAGGTCGCCGTATCGGTGGCGAGCGACGAGGAGCATGCCTTGGGCGGGGCGCTCGGTCGGGGGGACCAGGTCGATGTGTACGTGTCGCGGCAGGACATCGCCGACCGCATCGCCCGCGCGACGGTGCTGGACACGAGCGCCCTGGCCGTCGATGGCGGGCAGACGACGTGGGTCACCCTCGCGGTCGATCCATCGGACGTGAAAGAGGTCCTGGTCGCATCGGGCGCCGGCGCGGTGACGCTGGTGCTGCCGGCGGGCGCCCATGGGGCGGGGAAGGGCGGTGCATGATGGGCGGTATCTGGTTCGCCTGCTGCGCGCCTTCGGAATCCGGACGCCTCATCGCCGAGGTCAGGGGCCGCGATGCCAGGGCCCGCGTGCTTCGCGTGGGGGACGTCGCGACCGTGCGCGAGCTCGCCGGGGCGTTTCCCGGGGAGCCGGCGAACGCCGCGCTCGTCGCCAGGGGCGGAGATATCGACGAGCTTGAGGGCGCTATCGGCTGCCTGGCCCGTACGGGTCGCGCAGGGGAGATCCTGGTGCTCGCCGACGAGCTCGACGCGGCATCTGCGGCACGGTTGTTCTATGCCGGTGCAAGCGAGGTCATCACGGCGGTCGGCGCCGTGTGCGAGATACACGAAGAGAAGGCGCGCGAGGGGAGAGGGCCTGAGTGCGAGACGACTCGCGTTCCGGCCGCCGATGATGACCCTCCCATGCGCGGGGAGGCCCCGACGCCGCCGAAGTCGCCGGAGGCCCTGACGCCCTCGTTGGAAGGGCGCCGCGCCGAGCGCCCCGTCGCCGGCGCGGGTCCTCAGATGGCGGCGCGCCCGTCGGAAGGGGGAGCCCCCGTGGTGGCGGTGGTATCCGGCCGCGGCGGAGCCGGGAAGACGCTCATCGCCTCCTCGCTGGCGACGCTTGCGGCGAGCTGGGGGATGCGGGCGGCCCTGATAGATCTGGACTTGATGTTCGGCGACGCCTTCGGGCTCTTTGGAATCGACGAGCCTGCGGACCTGGGCGCGCTCGCGGACGCGGAGCCGGCGACCTTGGAGCGGGCCATAGAGGGAAGCGCGATGAAGATCGCTCCGGGGCTTACGCTGTGGGGCCCCTTGGCCGAGCCCGAGCGAGCCGAGCTCATGGGGCGCCCGGTGGAGCGCCTGCTCGCGGCGCTGCGAGGCGTCGCGGATATCGTTGTGGTCGACACCTCGACGTATTGGGGCGATGCCGTGGCCTCGGCCGTCGCGGGATGCGATCGCTGCCTGGTCGTGGGAGGCCGGGGCGATGACTCGGGCGGATCGGCGGAGCGCGTCGTCGAGCTCGCCGCCAGGGCCGGTGTGGCCAAGACGCGGATGACGGCGGTCTACAACGGCCTGGGCTCCGCGCGCCATGGGGAGGACGACGCCATGAGATTCGAGATGCGGGTGCCCCTGCGCTCGCGCGCCCGCGTGGCGGACGGCGGCGAGGAGGCGGCGACCGTCTCGACGCATGCGCAGCTGCTCGGCCTCCTCGAGGGGCCGGGACGGTTCGCGGGGAGCGTTCGATCGCTGGCCGAGACGCTCTTTCGCGAGCTCGGATGCTCCTTCGAGGCTCCCGAGGGACGGGACGGAAAGGACGGGGGCGCGGAGCGCCCGCGCATCAGGCTGCCCTGGGGTCGAACGGAGGCTGCTGCATCATGACGGTTCTAGAGCGGGCGCGCGCCGGATCGGCCGCGTCGTCGGAGGTCCGAGCCCGCCGGCGCTTCCTCGCGGTGAAGTCGCGGGCCAAGGAGGCCCTGCTGGAGCGCGTCGGCTATGCCGAGGTCGCCCGTCTGGCGGAGGAGGGCATGGATCGGGCCCGGTTGGAGCTCGAACCTGCTCTGCGCGCCGTGCTGAACGGTGGCGAGGCGGGCGATGTGGCGGACATCGATGCCTCCGCGCTCGTGGCGGAGGCGCTGGACGACGTCGTCGGGCTCGGCCCCCTGCAGCGGCTGATCGAGGATGAGTCGGTGACGGAGATCATGGTCAACGGCATGGCGTCGAGCTTCTTCGAGCGCGATGGCGTGCTGCATCCCATAGCGCATCCCTTCGAGAGCGAGGAGCAGATACGCATCATCGTCGATCGGATCATCTCCCCCTTGGGGCGTCGCGTGGACGAGCGCAGTCCGTTGGTCAACGCGCGCCTGCCGAGCGGCTACCGCGTGAACGCCGTGATCCCGCCCGTCTCCATCGACGGTACCGCGCTCACCATCAGGAAGTTCTCGGACCGCATCAGCACCCTCGGTGAGCTGGTGGCGGCGGGGTCGCTACCCGGATGGTATGCGGGGCTGCTGTCCTGCGCGGTGAGGCTGCGCCAGGACCTGGCCGTGGCGGGCGGCACGGGATCGGGGAAGACGACGCTGCTCAACGCCTTGTCGTGCGAGATACCGAAGGGGGAGCGCATCGTGACGATCGAGGATTCGGCTGAATTGAAGTTCTCCCATCATCCGCATGTGGTCCGCCTCGAGGCCCGCGAGGCCTCGATCGAAGGGGAGGGCGAGGTGACGATTCGCGACCTGGTGACCAACGCCCTGCGCATGCGGCCCGATCGGATCGTCGTCGGCGAGGTGCGCGGCCCCGAGTGCATCGACATGCTGCAGGCCATGGTCACAGGCCATGACGGGTCTCTGACGACCCTGCATGCGGGAAGCGCGCGGGAGGCGCTCGTCCGGCTGGCGTTGCTGGCGCGGATCGGCATCGACCTGCCGGGCGCCCTGATCGAGGAGCAGGTCGCGATGGCGCTCGACGGCGTGGTCATGTCGGTGAGGCGACCGGACGGTCGCAGGTTCGTGGCGTCCTATTGCGGCGTCGTGCGCTCCGAGGACGGCCGCGCGCGCTTGACGGAGCACGTGTCGTTCGACGCGGCGTCGGCTAGCTGGCGCCTTGAATCCGAGCCCCCTTTCATCGCGGAGGGGCTGGCGTCGGGGGCCTTGTCGGAAGAGGAGGTGGA
>USLT01000071.1 GCA_900555585.1 uncultured Collinsella sp. | reverse complement strand
TCGCGGTGCTGCTCATCGAGCACGACATGAACCTCGTCATGAACATCTGCGAGGGAATCTGCGTCCTCAACTTCGGCAAGGTCATCGCCAAGGGCACGGCGGAGGAGATCCAGAGCAACGAGACCGTCATCGAGGCTTACCTCGGCAAGCGGAAGGAGGCGTGAGGCCCATGGGCGATTGCATCTTGAGGGTCGACGGCGTCAACGTCTATTACGGCGCGATCCATGCGATCAAGGACGTTTCCTTCGAGGTCGCGGACGGCGAGGTCGTGGCGCTGATCGGCGCCAACGGCGCCGGCAAGTCGACGACGCTGAAGACCGTCTCGGGCCTGCTGCGGTCCACGACCGGCTCGATCGAGTTCATGGGGGAGGACATCATGCACGTCCTTCCCGACAAGCTCGTGTCGCGCGGGCTGGCGCACGTCCCCGAGGGTCGCCGCGTCTTTCAGCAGATGAGCGTCGAGGAGAACCTCGAGATGGGCGCGTACACGCGTCCCGCCTCCGAGGTCCAGCCGGGGCTGGAGCGCGTCTACGCGCATTTCCCGCGGCTGAAGGAGCGCCGGCGCCAGGTCGCGGGCACCCTTTCGGGCGGCGAGCAGCAGATGCTGGCCATGGGGAGGGCCCTCATGAGCTCCCCGAAGCTGTTGATGCTCGACGAGCCCTCCATGGGGCTCGCGCCCATCCTGATCGAGCAGATCTTCGACATCGTCCGCGAGCTGCACGAGGCGGGGACCACCATCCTGCTGGTCGAGCAGAACGCGCAGATGGCGCTCTCGGTCGCATCGCGCGCCTATGTCATGGAGACGGGCAGGGTGACCCTGACCGGTACCGGCGAGGAGCTGCTCCATGACGACGACGTCCGTCGCGCATACCTCGGCGGCTAGCGGGCAAGGTCCCGCTCGGCCCTCGGCGCGCTCCCGTCACGCCATCCGGCGGGGGCGCGCCTTTTCATGCCGTCCCCCGCCGGCTTTCTCCCATGGCGCCCGAGGCGGATATAGAATGGTCGGGAGATGCATGCCGGCGTCGAGCCCCCTCTGCCGGGCGCGGCTGCCGCATGCGAGCGACTAGGGACGAGGAGGGGCCATGGACGAGGCGAGGCTCGCGGCGCATCGCGCCACCGCCGCCCGCATCATAAGGAAGCTCGAGCTGCGCAATATGACTGGTCACTACTGCGAGACCTCCGCGGAGGCGGTCGAGCTCGCGCTGTCGTTGGTGGCGCCCGGGCAAGAGGTCACGTGGGGAGGAAGCGCCTCGTTCGTGCAGAGCGGCATCAAGGCGGCTCTGGAGTCCCATGGCGCCCGGATGCTGGACCGCTCGGATGCTGCGACGGAGCCGGAGCGGGAGGAGATGTGGCGGCGCCAGGTGAGCGCGGACTGGTTCTTCATGGGCGCGAACGCCGTCACGCTCGACGGCGAGCTCGTGAACATCGACGGCAACGCCAACCGCCTGGCCCTGCTCCTGCACGGTCCCGAGCACGTCTTCGTCATCGCGGGAATGAACAAGGTCGTCGCCGATGTCGAATCGGGCATCAAGCGCATCCGCACCTCGACGTGCCCCATCAACGCCGCGCGGCTGCACGCGGGCACGCCGTGCGAGCTGACGGGGGTCTGCGCGGACTGCCACTCGAAGGGCTGCATGTGCTGCCAGGAGGTCGTGACGCGGCACTCGCGGCACGACGGGCGCATCCATGTCGCGCTGGTCGGGGAGGACCTCGGCTTCTAGTCCGCCTCCGCGTCCGAGGGGGCATCTATGGAACGCATGATCGCCGCTGCGAGCTGGCGCGGCGGCGCGCTAGAGAGGGGTCTATATGGCCGGGCAGACGTATCTTTCCGAGTTCTGCGCTGAGAACCTTACCGATATCGCGGCGGCGCTCGAGGCGGGCGCGGGCCGCATCGAGCTCTGCGACAACCTCGCCGTGGGCGGGACCACGCCTTCTGCCGGCGTGATCGAGCAGGCCGTCGCCCTGGCGCACGACCGCGGCGCCGAGGTCCGCGTCATCATCCGCCCGCGCGGCGGCGACTTCGTCTATTCGGAGGACGAGTTCAGGGCGATGGAGACCGATATACGCTACGCCTGCGCCAACGGCGCCGACGGCGTCGTGCTCGGCTGCCTGCTCCCGAACCCGTCGGGCACGGGGTTCGCGCTCGACCTCCCCGGGACCGAGCGCCTCGTCCGGGTCGCCCGCTCCCTCGGCGAGATGCGCGGCCGCGAGGTCGGGGTCACCTTCCATATGGCGTTCGACGAGCTGGCGCCCTCCGACGCCCTCGCCGCGATCGACGCCCTCGCCGACCTCGGCGTCGACCGCGTCCTCACCCACGGTGGACCCGCCGGGACGTCCATCGAGGACAACTTCGACGCGCTCCGGGCTTGCTTCGACCGCGCCGCGGACCGCTTGCTGGTGCTTCCCGGCGGCGGCATCACCTACGAGAACGCCCCGGCGGTCGCCGAGGCGCTCGGCGCTCCGGAGCTCCATGGCACGAGGGTGGTGCCGCTGGGGTAGTCGCCCGTTCCCGCCCTCCGGACCACTTGCGGCGCCGTGCGGCGATCGCGTCCGCACGGCGCGTATAATAGATGGCGTTCAACAGATCGGCCTGCCGCAGCGGGCCTGCCACTAGGATTTGATCGCCATGAAGTGCATTTCCCTGCCTTGCGCCGGACGCCCCGCGTCGAGCGCCCCATATGCCCTATCCAACCGCCGCTCCCCGATGGGGGGTGGCGTCCATGTCATCGCTTAAGACGACGCATCGCTGGTGCGTGGCGCCTGCGAACCCCGAGGTCGAGCGCGACCTCGTCGACGGGCTCGACGTCGCCCCGCTCGTGGCCCGCATCATGGCCTCGCGCGGCATATCGAGCGTCGAGGAGGGCAGGCTCTTCCTGACCCCCTCGCTCGAGCGCGACTGGCAGGACCCTATGATCATCCCCGGCATGCCCGGCGTCGTCGACCGGGTGGAGCGCGCCGTGCGCGAGCGCGAGTCCATCGCCGTCTTCGGCGATTTCGATGTCGACGGCATCACGTCCACCTGCCTGCTCACCGAGGGGCTCCGTGCGCTGGGCGCGGACGTGCAGCCCTTCATCCCGCATCGGTTCGACGAGGGGTACGGCATCAGCCAGGCCGCGCTCGACCGCGTCGTGGCGGCTTGCGAGCCCTCCCTCATCGTCACGGTCGACAACGGCATCGCCGCGCGCGAGGAGGTCTCCTATCTCACCGGCAGGGGCATCGACCTCGTGGTCACCGACCATCACGAGCCGTCCGATATGGTCCCGCAGGGCGTTCCGCTGACCGACCCGAAGCTCGAGTCCGAGGGACCCTCCAGGGAGCTCGCCGGCGCGGGCGTCGCGCTGAAGCTCGTGCAGGAGCTGGGCCGCCGTCTGGGCCAGCCCGACCTATGGAGGTCGTTCACCGAGGTCGCGGCGCTCGGCACCGTTTCAGACATGATGCCGCTCACGCCGGAGAACCGCGCCCTGGTAGCCGACGGCATCGCGCGGATGCGCGCCACCTCGCGCCCCGGCTACATCGCGCTCGCGGCGCTGACCAAGACCGACCTCTCGTCCATCACGGCGGATGCGCTGTCGTTCTCGCTGATCCCGCGGCTCAACGCGGCCGGCCGCATGGACAGTGCGGTGACGGCCCTGCAGCTGGTGCTGTGTGAGGACCCGGACCGCGCCGAGGAGCTGGCCCATAAACTCAACGAGATCAACGCGAAACGGCAGGAGACCGAACTGCAGATCTTCAAGGCCGCCGAGGAATTGCTGGAGCAGCAGCCGGAGCGGCTGGAGGATCGTGTGATCCTGCTGTGGGGCCGGGACTGGCACCCCGGCGTCATCGGCATCGTGGCGTCCCGGCTGGTGGAGCGCACCGGCCGCCCGGTCATCGTGGTCACGGTGGACGAGCACGGCGAGTGCAAGGGCAGCGGCCGCAGCGTGCAGGGTTTCAACCTGCACGCCTGCATCGGGGCCTGCGCCGACCTGCTCATCCGCTACGGCGGCCATGCCATGGCTGCGGGCCTTTCGGTGCGGGAAGAAAATCTGGAAGCCCTGCGCCGCCGCCTGAACGAGTGGGCGGCAAGGGAGTGCCCCGTGCTGCAGATCCCGCCGCTGACCTGCGATCTGTCCATCCATCTGGACCGGGTCACGGTGGACGCCGTGCGCCGTCTGGATCAGCTGGCCCCCTTCGGGGCTGAGAACCCCACCCCGGTGTTCCTGCTGCAGAATGCCGTGCTGGACGGGGTATACCCGGTGTCGGACGGCAAACACAGCCGCCTGCGTCTGCGGCAGGGCAGTTCCAGCATCTATGCCGTCTGGTTCGGGATGCACCCGGAACAGGTGCCTTACTCGACGGGCGACGTCGTGGACGCAGCCATCAGCCTTTCGGTCTACGATTCGCCCCGGGGCGCACAGCTGTCGGGCCGCATCATCGAGCTGCACCCGGCGGGCCTCGGCAACACAGCTGCAGAGCAGGCCGCGCTGGTGCAGGCGCTGCGCCGGGGTACGCCCCTGACGCCGGAGCAGAAGGAGAGCATCGCCCCGGAGCGCAGCCATATCATCACCGTTTATCGGGAGCTGCAGGCGCGGCGCTGGCACGCCGAAGACCTGCAGCCCCTGTTTGCAAAACTCGGCGAGGAGAACCCCGGTCGGACGCTGGTGGCCGTCGCCGCGCTGGAACAGGTCGGCCTCATCACAGCGGCTGACCGGGGCGGGGCAAAGTTCTGGGAACTCGTGCCTGCCACCGGCAAGAAGAACCTTGCCGATGCGCCCATCCTGAAATGTCTGGAGGAACGATAAAGATGCCTGAGGGAAAGAAACCTGTCGTCCCCGCGCCCGCAGCATCGGCTGCGGCGAAAGAGGACAGCTATTCTGCAAAGACCCATCTCCATCAGCCTATGCCGGTGACGGAGATGGCTACCGTGGCCGCAACGGCTCTGCCGGCCAACGCCCCTGAGGGGACCCTTCCCTCGGAGGTGCGGCCCGAGATCGTGACCTGGGAGAAGCTGGTGGAGGCCATCAAGGCCAGCGGCAAGGCCTACAACATGGCCATGATCGAAAAAGCCTACAATATGGCCAACGACGCCCAC
>USLT01000070.1 GCA_900555585.1 uncultured Collinsella sp. | reverse complement strand
ATCCGGCACGCCTCGTCCAGCGCGATGCCGAGGACGCGCGGCGCGCGGGCGGCCTCGGACAGGCGCGTGCCCCCGCACGCATGGCACGGCCCCTCGCGCAGGAACTTGGCGACGCGCGCCAGGCCCTTCTCGTCCTTCGCCTTGGCCAGCGCGTTCTCCACGGTGTAGACGGCGTTGTAGTAGGTGAAGTCGAGCTCGGCGAAGTCGTCGCCCTTCTTGGGGTGGTAGAGGATGTGGCGCTTCTCCGCCGGGCCCTCGAAGACGATGCGGCGCTCCTCTGCCGTGAGCTCGCTAAACGGCACGTCGGTGCGCACGCCCATCGCGCCGCACACCTGCTTCATGAGATCCCACATGAGCGAGCCCCACGGCTTGACCGCGCCCTCGTCGATCGAGAGCGACTCGTCCGGCACCAAGGCCGCCCGATCCACCTCGCGCACGACCCCCGTACCGGCGCACGCGGGGCACGCGCCTCCCGAGTTGAAGGCCAGGTCCTCGGCGCTCGGCGCCCAGAACTCTCGCCCGCACGCGGCGCACGAGATCGGACGGCCCGCCGCGACGTCGAGGCTCGGCGCGACATACGACCCGCAGGTCGGGCAGCGATGCTCGGCGCAGCGGGAGAACAGCAGCCGTAGGCTGTTGTTGAGCTCGGTCATGGTGCCGAAGGTCGAGCGCACGCCGGGCACGGCGGGACGCTGGTGCAGCGCGAGCGCCGGGGGCACGTGGAGCACCTCGTCCACGTCCGCGCGGCCGGCCTGCGAGAGGCGCCGGCGCGTGTAGGCGGACAGCGACTCCAGGTAGCGCCGAGACCCTTCCGCGTAGAGCACGCCCAGCGCCAGCGAGCTCTTGCCGGAGCCCGAGACCCCCGCGATGCCCACGAGCTCGCCCAACGGGATATCGATATCCACGTCCTTCAGGTTGTGCACGCGCGCGCCGCGCACCCGGATGCACACCGGCCGGCCATCCTCCATGGTGACGTCCTCCCCTTCCAATTCCTCGCCGTATCCCCTCGCGAGCTAGTCGGTGCCCTCGCCGCGCCCACGGAAGCCGCCGAGGGGCAGCGTCACCGAGGGGCGCGCGCCCTTGATGGTGCCGATCAGGTCGCCCGCCGCGCCCGCCGCCCTCTCGACGGTCGCCGTCTTGGCGAAGGACCTGATGACGTCCTTGACGAATTCCTGCAAGTCGGGGTCCAGCCCCTCCACCGCATCGAGCATGAGCGGGACGGTGGCCTTGCGGTCTGCCATGATATCCGAGAAATGGTTCGCGCCCGTCACGCCGATGACGTCGAACAGCGCATCGACGAAGCGGCCGCGCTCCTCCAGCGTGTACTTGTCCATCCACGCGTCGAGCGTCGAGTTGAAGAACCGCGACGCGGCGGTGTAGCCGTCGGCGGGAACGAAGTCGCCCGCCTCGAGGTCCACCTCCCACAGGAAGGGGTTGTGCTGGAAGAGGGAGAAGCCCTCGCTCTCCACGATGCGCACGGGGCAATCGGGCGACTCGGAAAGCACCGCGCCGATCATCGTGGACTTAGGGACGGTCTTCTCCATCTTGGGGAGGAGCGCGCGGTACTCGTCCGAGGCGCAGAACTCGCGATGGAATCCGGGGCCGTCATGGGAGAAGACGCGCTCGATGCGCGCGCGATGCTCCGGGGCGCAGGTCGCGGCGGCGTAGACCGCGAGGTTGCCGCCCTTGGAGTGCCCGCCCGCGAATATCGGGCCCGAGACCGCCTCGGCGACCTCGTCGAGATAGCGCGTCGCCTCGGCCTGCGCCGGGACGGGGTTGAGGAAGGTCATGTTGAAGTCTTCCTTCCAGCCGACGATGGTCGAGTCGGTGCCGCGGAAGGCGACGTAGGCACCGCCGCCCGGCAGCAGGAACGTCATCGCCGCGAACTGCTCCTCGCTCGCCCGGTCCGTCTTGAAGCGGAACTCCGTGAGGCGGGCCTCCCGGAACCGCGGGCTCGCGCAGACGGCGAAGAGCAGATCGCGACTCCCGTCTGGATCCCAGCTCGAGCCGAACATGTGCGCGAACTCCTCGGCGCGCAGCAGCTCATGGAGGGCCACGCCCGCGCGCGTGCAGGCGCGCTCGACCGAGGTTCCCAAGCGCGTGTACGCGAGCCATGAGAAGACGAGGCTGTCGACGACGCACAGCGGGCGCTCGGCAAAGGTGTCGAGGGCCTCCTGGGCATACGTCAGGAACGTCGCGGGGCCGCGCTGGCGCAGCAACCGGGCCACCGACTCTTCTGCCATGTCATCATTCCCTTCCGTCAGACGGCGCGGAGAGCGCCCAAAGAGACCTCCCGCCAGCGCTCGCGGGTCTCGGGCCGCGCGAAGGGCCGCGCAAGGCCCAGCGGGCGCTCGAGCAGCCGCGAGAGGAAGCCCTGCTCGAGCACGATCTGCCTGCTTTGCGGATAGACGAGCTCGAACACGAAGGCGACCATGCCGACGAGCATGTCCGCCGGCTCTCGCCGCTCGTCGCGCGACAGGCACCGGCGCTCCCTGAACGCCGCCATCGCAGCATCGGAGATCTCGCTCTGCAAGAACTCGGCATCGCTGAGCCCGAGCACGGTATAGGGGGTGTTCTCGCAGTTGACGCGCAGGATATCGATCTTATCCGCATCGCGCACCACGTCGCACAGGGCGCGGACGCGCGCGTCGAGGGAGCCGTCGACCGCGAGCGCGCTATGCTGCCCGACGGCCGCCATGATCGCATCGTCGTGATCGTGGCTGGAGATGAAGGACTCCAGGGCCCCGCTGCCCGCGGCGGGCGGAGCGGGATGCGCCACGCGGACGGCATCGGCCGGCGCGGGGACGTTCGACGGGACGGAATCCGCGCCGTCTCCCCTCAGCACCGCGCATCCCAGGGCCGCATGGCTCGCCGAGTCGGCGTCGCGAAAGGTGTCCCACAGGCGCAGCTGCTCGAAGCGACCGATATCGTGGAGCAGGCCGGCGAGCCACGCCAAGTCGACCTCGAGCGGGTCCCACGCCCCGGATCGGGCGATGCGGTCGCACAGGTCCGCAACCCGGTAGGTATGCGCGACCTTGAGCGCGATGCGCTCGCTATCCTCCCCGTAGGGCTCTACGTAGCCGCGAAACGCCTCGAGCGCGCGGGCGCGATCCAAAGCCGCCATGGTCCTCCTGTGAGCCGGCGTCGATATACACCTGGCATCATACCCCGTCGCGCCGCCGCTGAAAAAACTTCGCCGCGGTAGCGCCCGCGATGACCTGCAGGTGTTAGACGGTCGCGGCGCGTATCGACGGATTTGTTAGATTCGGCTGCTAGGGTGTCTCGATGCAGGCGCGCCATCCCGGCGCGCGCGGATGAGGGGAGCATGCATGGCATTGTATCTGCCGCGCCAGCACATCGTGATCGACATCGTGGACGATCCCTGCAACATGCCGGCGGACCGGGACGCCTTTCCGGACGCGCGCGTGATATCCATGAGCACGGAGCAGCTCGCGGACCCCGCCCTCGTGCGCTTTCTCGCCATCAGCGCCCGCGGGCGCAAAGGCGCCGAGGCGCCGGAAAACCCTCCGGCGCCTCGGCGGTCTACGATGCGTCGCGCATCCGGCAGCTAGATCACCGTGACGCGCCCATGGGATCCGACGATGCCCTTTACCTCGGCGATCAACGGGATGGACCGGGCGTTCACGCGAACGGGGATCTCCGCGCGCATCGTCTGGCCGTCGGCCTGCTCGATGAAGAGCTCCACGCGGTCGCCGCCCGGATTGGTGGCGAGGACCGTCGCCAGGCGCGACATGTTGCTCTGGCTGAAGCGCGAGCTCGGCACCATGACCTCGAACACCTTGGGGCGGTTGGTCTCCTCGTTGAGCTCCAGCGGCAGGATCTCCTGCGCAATGATCTGGTCGCCGCGGTCGGAGCGCTCGAGCTTGCCATGGACGCGGATGAACGCGTCGGACAGCTGGGCGCCCGTCTCGGGATCGACCTCGCCGTAGAGGAAGCCCTCGGCCTCCTTATAGGTCTTGGGGAAGACCACGACCGTGGCCTCGCCCTCCATGTCCTCCAGCGTGACGATGGCCATGGGGTCGCCGTTCTTGGTGACGCGCTTGGAGACCTCGGAGACCATGCCGGCGAACCAGAACTGCTTGCCTTCGGGAATCTCCTGGTTGATGGTGCCCTCGCCGCCCGGGGCCATGGTCTCGTAACCCGTGTCGATCTGCGAGAGGGTGAACTCGCGGGCCTTGCCCAGGGCGTACTCGTAGGGGCGCAGCGGATGGTCGGAGACGTAGATGCCCAGGACCTCGCGCTCCTGGGAGAGCTTCATGTGACGGTCCCACTCGTTTCCGTCCGGATCGGGGATGACGACCTCGAATCCGGAGCCCTCGACGTCCCCGAAGACGTCGAAGAGCGACGTCTGGCCGCTCGCGCGGTCCTTCTGGCGCTTTGCGGCGGCGTCGAGAATGTTCTCGGGGTTGGCCTTGTCCACGAAGTGCATGAGCTGGCGGCGCGGATAGCCCGACGCATCGAAGGCGCCCGCCTTGATCAGGGCCTCGATGACGCGGCGGTTGGCCTGGCTGGAGTCCACGCGGTCGACGAAGTCGTGCAGGTTCTTGTACGGGCCGTTCGCCTCGCGCTCGTCGATGATCGCCTGGGCGACGCCCTCGCCCACGCCGCGGATACCGGCCAGGCCGAAGCGCACGCCCTCGGACGTCGCGGTGAACTCCTTGCCGGACTCGTTGACGTCCGGAGGCAGGACCGCGATGCCGTCGTGACGGCACGCCGAGACGTAGTGGACGATCTTGTCGGTCTTGCCCGTGTAGGAAGTGAGGACCGCCGCCATGTACTCGTTGGGGTAATGAGCCTTGAGCCAGGCAGTCTGCATGACCAGGATCGCATAGCCGGCGGAGTGCGACTTGTTGAACGCGTAGGAGGCGAACTCGAGGACGTCGTCCCAGATCTTCTGGGCGGTCTCGCGCTTGTAGCCGTTCTTCTCGGCGCCGTTCATCCAGTGGTCGTAGATCGTCTCGTCCTCGCCATCGGACCATTTGAAGACCTGGTCCGTCAGCATCTTGATCTTCTTCTTGGCGACGGGCTTGCGGATACGGGAGTCCGACTCGCCCTTGGAGAAGCCGCACATCTCGACCGAGATGAGCATAACCT
>USLT01000069.1 GCA_900555585.1 uncultured Collinsella sp. | reverse complement strand
TACCACCAGATGACCATGACCGCCTACGATGCGTTCTGCGCTGACTACGAGCACGTCATCAAGGTCTTCGCCAACGGTTCCAAGCCGATCGCGTAAGCTCATCGTAAATAAGCCGAAGACCCGGTCGATATCGGCCGGGCTTGGTCTATAGTTGAGGCGCCCGTCCTGACCGACCGGGCGCCTTTCTCTTTCGGGACCTCGCAGCTCGGCTGCATGCAAGCGCCGGCCCGAAACCGCAATCGACCTCGTCGCGAGGAACGCACATGGACCCTGCCTCTACGATATCGACGCCGCTCCCGCTCAAGGGCGCGCGCAACACCCGTGATCTGGGTGGATATGCATACCGCGCTGTGGACGGCACGAGAGGGGTCACGGCGAGCGGGGCCTTCCTGCGCTCGGGCTCCCTGACGCGCCTGCGTACGGCGGACCGCGAGTTCCTGCGAGCCTACGGCCTGACCCGCGTCGTCGATATCAGAAGCGATTTCGAGGTGCGCCATTGGCCCGATCCGTACTCGAGGCGTCCCGAGTCCGGCGTCGGCTACGCCCACATCCCCATGCTCGATCAGCTCAACTCCAGCGGCTTTCGCGGCGCCCTGCCGGAGTGCATGTTCGACGTGTACCGGGACCTGCTCGATGACAGCGCATCGAGCATCCGCCGGGTCTTCGAGGCGCTCGACACGGATGGCTGCGCGCTCTTCCATTGCCGCGCGGGCAAGGACCGCACGGGCGTGATAGCCATGCTGCTGCTCGGGCTCGCCGGGGTGTCGGATGACGATATCGTCGCCGACTACGTCGCGACGCAGCGCTACATGGGCCACGGCCTGGGGATCCAGCGCGCCGCCGCCTCCGTCGCGATCCTCAAGCCGGTGCCGCGCTGCCTGTTCGAGGCGGCGCCGCACGAGATGGAGCGCGCCCTCGCGCATCTGCATGGGACCTACGGGACCGCGAGGGACTACCTCGAGCGTGCCGCCGGATGCCCCCGGCCGTTGCTGGACCGCATCGAGGCGCGCTTGCAGGGGCGCTGAACGCAGCCGGTTTGGAACCGCGCGCCATTATGTTCATTCCTTGGAGCAAACGGCCCCGTGCCTGCGGCATCACAGGGATTTGACAAAAAGTCGATATGCGAGCGCTAGTATGGTTGCCTGCAGAGAAAGGCACGCGGCGCCGGCTCCCGCTCGGCGCTCCAATCGAAATTAGGTCATCATGCTCGTAGCTCTCATCACGGCTGTCGCCATGGTCGCGACAGTGGCCCTGCTTGCGCGCGACGCGCGCTCCCTCAAACAGTCGGGGGAGGAGCGCCTCCGCGGACGCATCGTCCCGACGCTGCTGTTCTTCGCCTTCCAGGCCTTCATCGGCGTCTACGCCGCCATCGGCATGGTCGAGAGCGACCTGCTGTCCGCCATCGTCTTCAATGCGGTCTTCTCCGCTGGGGCCTATCTGGGATTCCACCGCGAGCTGGTCGTCGACCGCCTGCGCGCCCTGACCTCCGAGCACGGCCGCTTCCCGCACCCCTTCGCCGCGACCCTGATCGTGCTGGCGCTCGCCGGCGCCTGCGCGACGCTCGCGCTCGAGATCCCGAGCAACCACAACCTGCTCTGGATGTACCCGCTGTGCCTCATGCTCGAGTGGGCGATCGTCACGCTGTTGATCGCCGCCTTCTTCTTCATCTCGCAGCGCCGCGCCGGGATCCCCGCGTTCATCGCGTTCTTCTTCTGGGCCGTCGGCATCGCCGAGCACTTCGTGATCACCTTCAAGTCGATGCCGATCGCGCCGGGCGACCTCTCGGCGCTCTCCACCGCGATGGCGGTGGCCGGTACGGGCTACAGCTACATCCTCACGCCGTTCTGCCTATACGGCCTCGCGTTCATGGGCCTCTCCGTCTTCTTCAGCCGCGCCGCCGCGCTGCTCGCGCCCGACCGCTCCGCGCTCTCGCGCAAGGTTCGCGTGCGCACGGTCCTCGCCGGAATCCTGTGCCTGGTCTGCGTCGGCGCGCACGTCACGATGATCGACTACTACCACACGTTGAACATCCAGGTCTACACCTGGCGACCGCTTGAGAGCTATTATCGCCAGGGCTTCCTGCCGAGCTTCATCTCCGGTGCGCAGACCATCAAGCCGCCCGTGCCCAAGGGTTACAACATCGGAACCGCCAAGGATCTGACCAGCGAGTACGCCGCGCGCTTCGATGAGTCGGAGGGGGCGAGCGTCGAGCGCGCCCAGGCGGCCGCCCAGTTCGAGGAGGAGAAGCCCGCGATCGTCACCATCATGAACGAGACGTTCTCCGACCTCTCCATCTACCAGAACCTGCATTCCGGCTACCAGGGCCCGCAGTTCTACAAGAGCCTGTCCGACACCCTTCAGCGCGGCACCCTGTACGTCTCGGCCTACGGCGGCGGTACCTGCAACACCGAATGGGAGTACCTGAGCGGCAACTCCATGGCCTTCCTGGGCTCCGGCGTCTACCCGTACACCATCTACGACCTCACGCGCAGCGCGAGCCTGTCCGAGCAGTTCCGCGACATGGGTTATAAGACCACGGCGATCCACCCCAACCACGGTACCAACTGGAACCGCGAGAACGTCTACCGCGATTTCGGGTTCGACCAGTTCCTGACCATCCAGGACTTCCAGGATGCCGAGAAGCTGCGCGGCATGGTGACCGACGATGCGACGTACGACCGCATCATCGAGATGCTCGAGCAAGACGATTCCCCGCAGTTCATCTTCGATGTGACGATGCAGAACCATTCGGGCTACGATACGGGCATGCTCCCGCTCGACAAGCAGGTCGATTACCCCATCGACGGCGTCTCCGACCCCGAGGTGAACGAGTACCTGGCGCTCATCGAGGAGTCCGACCGCGCGCTGGAGGAGTTCATCGGCAAGCTGCGCGAGCTCGATCGTCCCGTCGTGCTCGTCTTCTTCGGCGATCACCAGCCGTTCTTCCCCGACGAGTTCAACGAGGCCTGGTTCCCCGGCGAGGACCCCGCCGTCCATGCCGAGCGCCTGTGGCAGACCGATTACATCATCTGGGCGAACTACGACGTCGCCGGCCGAGATCAGGAGAGCCGGGTGGATGATCTCTCGACCAACTATCTTGGTAGCGTGATGATGGATCTCATCGGCGCCCCGATGACCGATTGGCAGAAGGCGCACATCAGCCTGCGCGCGGCCCTGCCGGCGATCAACTCGACGGGCTACGAGGACGCGGACGGTCGCTGGTACCTCTCGAGCATGGCCGCCCACCCCGAGGAGTTCCCCAAGGACGGCGCGGGAGCCGCCGCGACCACGGCCCGCGGGGATTACGCCATGATGCAGTACTTCGAGCTGTTCCGCGATGGCAAGAACATCTACACCAAGAACTTCCAGTCGGCGGCAAACGAGACGGATCCCAACCTCGCTCCGGGCACGACCCAGATCAAGTAGGCGAAGCGTCCGAACGGTTACATATCGCTCCATCATGGTGAAGTGAGCGGGATAGAATCCCTCCTGCGGTAAGATGCATCTATCGACAAGCATCGCTGCGGGAGGGATTTTCATGAACGAGGAGACTATGCGGGCAGGGGTCGAGGGCAATCTCGTTCTCGACGTGATCGAGCATCGGAGCTCGACGAGGAAGTTCGCGGACATCGAGATAACGGATGCCCAGCGCGAGGCGATCTTGCATGCTGCGTCCCGCGCTCCTTCCGCGGGCGCGATGATGATGTACTCGATCATCGACATTCGGTCGCGCGAGACCTTGAAGCGCCTTTCGGTCCTCTGTGACAACCAGCCCTTCGTCGCCACGGCCCCGTGGGCGCTCGTCTTCGTGGCCGATTACTGCAAGTGGATCGATCTGTTCGAGCATGTGGGGTGTTTCACGCCCGAGTTCATCGAGCGGACGGGCAAGCAGCCGCGCAGGGATCCAGGCCTGGGTGATCTCGCTATCGCCGCCCAGGATGCAGTGATCGCGGCCCAGACCGCGGCCATTGCGGCCGAGGCGGTCGGCGTCGGTAGCTGCTATATCGGCGACATCGTTGAGAACGCCGAGGAGGTGGGGGAGCTTCTCGGTCTGCCGCCCCACACGATCCCGCTGAGCATGCTGGTCTTCGGTGCACCCCATAAGGTACGCCCCGCCACGCCGCACCCCGTGGTCAACCTCGTGATGCCCGAGCGCTACGTTCGCGCGGATGCCGCGGTGCGCGATGCGCAGGTGGCGGAGATGGACGCGATGTTCCGTCCGCATGCGACCGAGCCGGGCGCCCGGGTCACGGATATCTACACCCGCAAGCACACCAGCGAGTTCATGGCGGAGATGAGTCGCTCGATGGAGCGCTGGATCGCGAACTGGCTCGGGCGCTAGGGGCGCTCGATCGCTTCATCTGCCTAAGAAATAGAGGCGGCGGGACCCGAAAGGATCCCGCCGCCTCTTTGGTCGCGGCCGCCCTCGCCGGGGCGGCCGCATGGCTGGCATTTGCTAGGGGCGCTCGGTCGGAGCGATGCGCGTCATCTTGTCGACGCTCTTGAACTTGGTGAACAGCGGCACGTACTCGTACATGACGTTGGAGTTCTCGAGGCCGAACCACTGGACGGGCGAGCCGGCGAAGCGGCGGATCGCGTACTTGAGCGCGATGGCATGGCGCTCTTGCGCCTCGACATCGGACTCCGGGGCCAGGGTCTTGCGGACCAGGCAGAACTTGAAGGAGCCGATGGTGCCCGGCTGGCGGTAGACGGAGTAGTCGTGGATCTGGGGCGGCAGCTCGCCGGACGCCGAGAGGTCGGAGACGATCTGGCGCAGGTAGGCGTTGACGCGCTGGTTGACCTTGTATCCAAGGAAGAGGTGGACGCGGAAGACGTAGTCGGTCCCGTAGTTCTCGACGGAGTACTCGAAGGTATGGGGCTGGTCGGTGACCTCGACGTTGAGGAACCAGTAGGCGTTGGCGCGCTTGGGGTGCTTGTCGAAGATCGAGTAGAGGATGTCTCGGTCGAGCATGTCCGTCGACGTGCTGTTGGTCAGGTACACCAGGTTGTCGCAGATGGTCTCGTAGTGAGGGTCGTGGCGCAGGCGGTCGAGCTGGTCGAGGTAGTCGCGTACGGGCAGCATGGTGTACTGGCGGCGCTCGACGCGGCTGCCGTTGTACCAGCTGACCATGATGCCCA
>USLT01000068.1 GCA_900555585.1 uncultured Collinsella sp. | reverse complement strand
CGCCTCCCGGCACGGCGGCATCGCGCGCGGACGCACCGCGCGGGGCGACTCGTCTGCTGTCTGCCATGGGGCTACGCCCTCTCTTCGTCGGTCTCGCCGGCGGCGATGCTGGCCAGATACGCCTTGAACGCCTCGCCGCGCTCCTCGAAGCCCGAGAACTCGTCGAAGGACGCGCACGCGGGCGAGAGCAGGACGACGTCCCCGCAGGAGGCGAGGGATCGGGCGACGTCGACGGCGTCGCGGAGGTCCTCGGCCTCGGCGATATCGATCCGGCTCGTCACGTCCGCGTCCTCGAGCGCGCGACGGAAGCGCTCGCGCGCCTCGCCGAAGCACACCGCGGCGCGGACGCGCTCCACGACCGAGGAGCTGAACTCCTCGAGGGGCGTGCCCTTATCGCGGCCGCCGAGCAGCAGGACGACGACGTCGTCCTCGAACGCGGTCAGCGCCTTGAGGACGGCGTCGGTGTTGGTGGCCTTGGAATCGTTGAAGTAGCGGACGCCCCCGATCTCGCCGCAGGGCTCCACGCGGTGCTCCAGCGGCTTGAAGGTCGAAAGGCCGAAGCGCACGCCGGCCTCGTCGGCGCCGCAGAACAGCGCCGCCGCGGCGGCGGCGAGCGCGTTCAGGACGTTGTGGTCGCCTACGACGCCCAGGTCGTCGCGAGAGAGCAGCGGGCGCTCGCGCCCGTCCAGTCGGACCGTCAGGACGCCGTCGTCGAGGAAGGCGGCGTCAGGGGTGCCGGCATCGGCCAGCCCCAGGGACAGCACGCGGCGGCCGGGCTCGAGCACGAGCTCCCCGTAGGCGCGGACGCCGGCGTCCTCCACGTCGACGATGGCGAGGTCGTCCTCCCCCATGTTGGTGAAGACGCGGGCCTTCGCGGCGGCGTAGTTGTCATGCGAGCGGTGCCATGCCAGATGGTCGGGCGTGATGTTGAGCAGGATGGCGGCGCGGGGATGGAGCTCGGAGCAGGTGGCGAGCTGGTAGCTCGAGAGCTCCGCCACGAGCCAGTCGCCGGGAGAGCGAGAGTCGACCGCGTCGATCGCGGGCCTGCCGATGTTGCCGACGGCCGAGGCGGCCATGCCGGAAGCGCGCATGATGTGCTCGAGCATGCGCGTCGTGGTGGTCTTTCCATTGGTTCCGGTGATGGCGCACCAGCGCTCCGGGGACAGGCGGAAGGCGAACTCGGGCTCCCCCATGATCTGCGCGCTCGCGGCGCGGGCGGAGGCGAAGAACGAGCTGAACTCGGAGATGCCGGGGCTCGCGACGCAGATGTCATAGGAGCCCTCGACGAGCTCCGATCCGCACACGAAGCGCGCCCCGCGCTCCTCGAGCTCCCGCGTCGCGGCGGTGGGCTCGGATGCGCCGCCGCCGTAGACGGTGACCGATGAGACGGGGTCCCCCATATGGCCGAGCGCCCATCGGGCGACATCCAGGCCGGTCGAGCCCTGGCCGAGGATCAACAGGGAGAAGCTATCGGGAAGGGACATGCGAGATCACTTATCCAAGCTGGAAGAAGCAGGCCAGGCCGAGCGCGCCGCAGGCGGCGGCGATGATCCAGAACCTGATGACGACCTTGGTCTCCGCCCAGCCCTTCTTCTCGAAGTGGTGGTGCAACGGCGCCATGAGGAAGATGCGCTTCTTCGTCTTCTTGAAGTAGGCGACCTGGATCATGACCGACAGCGCCTCGGCGACGAACAGGGCGCCGACGATGAGCGAGATGACCTCGGTGTTGGTGAGGATCGCGACGCCGGCGAAGCCCGCGCCGAGCGCGAGCGAGCCCGTGTCGCCCATGAAGATGCTCGCGGGGTAGGCGTTGAACCACAGGAAGCCGAGGCAGCCTCCGGCGCAGGCGGCGCAGAAGATCGCGAGGTTCGCGTCGCCGCTCAGGAAGCAGATCGCGGCCATGACCAGCATGGCGATCATGACGGTGCCGCCGGCGAGGCCGTCCAGGCCGTCGGTCAGGTTGACGGCGTTGGACATGCCGGCGAGCAGCAGGAACACGAAGACCAGGTAGAGCCAGGGAATCTGGATCGACATGGCGCCGAGCGTGACGGTCGTGGCGAGGACGCCGAGGTCGATATGGAAGCCGCCCGGGAACGCGATAACGGGCTCCACGCCGCAGAAGTTCACGGCGAGGATGAAGAAGGCCACGACGATCGCCGTGAGGCCGACCATCTTGGCAGTCGGCGTGAGGCCGAGCGAACGGCCCTGGACGACCTTGGTCGCGTCGTCGAACAGGCCGAGCGCGCCCGTGGCGAGCGCGACGCCGGCGGCGAGCATCATCTCGTAGGTGGGACGGCCGATCAGCAGGCAGGAGACGACGACGCCCATCAGGATGACGACGCCGCCCATCGTGGGCGTGCCCTGCTTGACGAGGTGGCGCTGCGGGCCGTCGGCGCGGACCTGCTGGCCGATGCCCTCGTGCTTGAGGAGGCGGATCCAGAGGGGCATGACCAGCATCACGACGAGCGCCGCGACGCCGAGCGCGAGGAATGCCTGGTAGGTGGGATATGCGGGGTTGGAGAACATCTAGCAAACCTTTTCAACGAAGCGGTCGAGCCCCACGAAGCGGGAGCCCTTTACGAGAGCGAGGTCGGTCGGCGCGAGGACACCGGCATAGCGGGCGATGAGCTTGTCGCAGCTGGGAACGACGACGACCCTGTCCTCGTCCATGCCCATCATGCGCGCGGCGGACGCCATCTCGCGGGCGTTCTCTCCGCCCACGCAGACCAGCAGC
The DNA here is from genome assembly GCA_900555585.1 of uncultured Collinsella sp. Classification (GTDB taxonomy): domain Bacteria; phylum Actinomycetota; class Coriobacteriia; order Coriobacteriales; family Coriobacteriaceae; genus Collinsella. Next base: position 2,420 of record USLT01000068.1, on the reverse strand, counting down.
CCGAGCTTCTTGGACGCGGCGTAGGCGCCCACGAGCGCGTGCATGCGCGGCCCCTCGTCGCCGAGCTCGCCCATCTCGCCCAGGATCGCGACGCGCGACCCCGTGCACGGGAGGGAGGCGAGCAGGTCGAGGCCGGCCGCCATGGACTCGGGGCTGGCGTTGTACGAGTCGTCGATGATGCGGGCGCCGCAGGCCGCGGAGCGGACCTCCTGGCGTCGCCCGGTGACGCTCAGGTCGCCGAATGCCTCGTCGATGGTGAACTGCGGGACGCCGAGCATGCTCGCGACGGCCGCGGCGTACAGGGCGTTGACAACGGACTGGCGCCCGGGGATCGACAGGCGCGTCTTGAACTGGGAGCCGTTGTGGAACATGAGGTTGAACGACGGGCAGCCGTCCTCCCCCACCTCGATGGCGCTCGCGCACACGTCGTCATCGGTCGAGGTGCCGCAGAGCACCACGTCGATGCCGGCGGGCTTGGCGAAGTTCTCGATGATGAACGGGGTGAACTCGTCCTCGCCGCCCAGGATGAGCGCGGAGTGGTGCCCCTCGAAGTTCTCGCTCGAGGCGAGCATGCCCGCGCACACCTCGGCCTTGGCGCGCGCGATGTTCTCGCGGCTGCCGAGCATGCCGATGTGCGAGGTGCCTATCTTGGTGATGATGCTGTAGGTGGGCTGGGCGCAACGGCTCAGGCGCTCGATCTGGCCGGCGCCGTCCATGCCCATCTCCAAGATCATGATCTGAGTGTCGCGCGGGGCGGACAGGATCGTGAGCGGGAGGCCGATGAGGTTGTTGTAGTTGCCGGCGGTGGCGTGGACGCGGTAGCGCGTCTCGAGCAGGCGCTTGAGCACGTCCTTGGTCGTGGTCTTGCCGATCGAGCCCGTGACCGCGACGACCGTGCAGCGCATGCGGGCGCGATAGCCCTGGGCGAGCAGCAGCAGGAACTCGGTGGGATCCTCGGTGGTGAAGACGGCGCACTCGTGCTCGTCTGCGAGGCGGAGCAGCTCGCGGGACGGCTCGCGCGTGAGCACGACGCATGCCGCGCCGGCCTCGATGGCCTGGGGCGCGTACTCGTTGCCGTCGACGCGCTCGCCCTCGAAGGCGACGAAGATCGAGTCGCTCCCGACCTCGCGCGAGTCGATGACCACGCCGCGACAGGTCCTGTCCGCGTTGCCGGTCCAGGGGCGGGCGCCCGTGACGTTCTCGAGGTACCTGACTGCAATCTCTATCATGCTCTACCCTTCGTAAGCCTTGACTCAGCCGACCATTGTATCGCGGTGCGCCACGGCTGTGGTGCAGGGCGTGTGAACGGCATCACGCGCCCGGCTTGATACCGAGCGAGTCGATGGTCGCCTGCATGATCGTCCTGAACGGCAGGATCGCCATGCTCGAGGTGTAGGCGGTGCCGTCGAGCGTGACGTAGACCATGGCCTTGGGATTCTTGGGCGAGGTGAAGCCCAGGAAGGACGCCATGTTGTTGTTCTCCTGGTAGCCCCCGTCGCCCCCGGCGCGCTCGGCGGTTCCCGTCTTGCCGGCGATGGCGTAGCCGTCGATCTTCGCAGCCGAGCCGGTGCCGTCCTCGACGACGCTCTGCATCATCGAGACGACCTGCTCCGCGGCCTCCGCGCTGATCGCGCGCTTCTCGCCCTTCGACCAGTCGACCTCCTCGCCCTTCTTGGACTTGAGCAGGTGGGGCGTCACCATGACGCCCTTGTTGGCGATGCCCGTCATGGCGCGCAGCAGCTCGATGGGCGCGATCGCGATGCCCTGGCCGAACGACATCGAACCGAGGCTCGATCCGTCGTATTCGGACCGGTCGCGGATGATGCCCGTCGTCTCTCCGGGGAAGTCGATGCCCGACTTGGTTCCCAAGCCGTACTTCTTCAGGTACTTCGAGAACTCGTCGGCGCCGATCTTCTCGCCGATGAGCACCATGCCGGTGTTGGAGGAGCGGCGCATGATCTCGCGAACGTCCATGGTCAGGCCGAAGTCGCGCTCGTCGACGTCCTGGACGTAGTCGGAGCCGACCTTCACCGTCGCGGGAACATCGAACTTGGTATCGGGGGTCACGAGCCCGAGGTCGATCGCCATGCCGCAGACCAGCGCCTTGAATACGGAGCCGGGCTCGTAGGCGTCGGTCACGACGCGCAGGTTCATGTCCTCGACGCGCACGGTGGACATGTCCGAGACGTCGTAGGTGGGGTTGGAGCACGCCGCCAGGATCTCTCCGGTCGCGGGGTCGACGACGACGGCGGAGCCGTAGTTCGCCCCGGACTTCTCGACCGCCTCGGCCATGGCGTCCTCGGCCGCGCGCTGGATGTTGGCGTCGATGGTGAGCACGATATCCATGCCGTCCTGCGCCGGGACCTTCTTGTAGGCGCCGCCGGCGATGAAGCTGCCGTCGCGGGCGCGCTCGCGCATCA
>USLT01000067.1 GCA_900555585.1 uncultured Collinsella sp. | reverse complement strand
GCCGACGCGAGCCGCCGCGCGGACTTCCTGACCAACGCGACCGGTCCGGCCATCCGCTTCATCGGCCGTCTCGCGCAGGTCGTCATCGCCGTGATCGGCTGTGGCATGCTCATCGCCGGCAACATGACCATCGGTATCTTCCAGGCGTTCTTCCAGTACATCAACCAGGCATCGGAGCCCCTTACCCAGATGTCGATGACCATCAACACGCTGCAGAGCGCCCTGGCGTCGGTCGAGCGCGTCTTCGATATCCTCGACGAGGAGGAGGTCGAGCCCGAGCCCGAGCCCGGCGAGGCCGCCCATGTCAGCCGCCCCGTCGACGGCCGCGTCGCCTTCAAGCACGTGCGCTTCGGCTACTCGCCGGACAAGCCGCTCATGCGCGACGTCTCGTTCACGGCGGAGCCCGGCCAGAAGATCGCCATCGTCGGCGCCACGGGCGCCGGCAAGACGACCCTCATCAACCTGCTGATGCGCTTCTACGAGGTCGATGGCGGGCATATCACGCTCGACGGCGTGGACACCCGCAAGATGGACCGCGGCGAGCTGCGCAGCAACTTCGGCATGGTGCTGCAGGACGCCTGGCTGTTCGACGGAACCATCGCCGAGAACATCGCCTATGGCAGGCCCGAGGCGACGCGCGAGGAGATCGAGTGCGCGGCCCGCGCCGCGCACGTGGACTTCTTCGTGCGGACCATGCCGCAGGGTTATGAGACGCGCGTCGCGAACGACGCGGAGAGCATCAGCCAGGGTCAGCGGCAGTTGCTCACCATCGCCCGCGCGATGCTGTGCGACCCCAAGATCTTGATCCTGGACGAGGCCACGTCGAGCGTCGACACGCGCACCGAGCAGGCCATCGTCCGCGCGATGGAGGCGCTGATGCACGGTCGCACGAGCTTCGTCATCGCCCACCGGCTCTCGACGATCGTCGACGCCGACCTCATCCTCGTGATGGAGGCGGGCACGATCATCGAGCAGGGCACGCACGAGGAGCTGCTGGCGGCCGACGGCGCTTATGCGGAGCTCTATCGCTCGCAATTCATGTAGCGCGGACCGCGCGCGGCCGCCGTGCGCGACGGCGCGACGACCGCATGATGCCAGGAGGGGCGCCCGACCGGTTTGCCGGCGGGCTCCCCTCCTCATGCGGATGGCTCCGGTCGCGTCCTAGCGCGTAGAGTTCTCGGCGAGCTGCGAGACGAGCTCGGTCAGCTCGGCGACCTGGCGCTCGAGCTCGCAGATGCGTTTCTGGTTGCCGGCGATGTGCTCGCGGTTGATGAGGGACTGCTCCTGGACGGGATCGGGCATGGTCTCGCGATGCTCGCGGGCATCCGCCTGGGCGTTGATGACGCGGCAGCCCGCCCGCCGCACCACGCGCCCCGGAACTCCGACGACGGTCGAATCGGCGGGGACGTCCTTCACGACGACGGAGTTTCCGCCGATCTTCGCGCCGTCGCCGATATGGATGTTGCCGAGCACCTTGGCTCCGGTGCCAACGGTGACGCGGTCTCCGAGCGTCGGATGGCGCTTGCCCGTCTCCTTGCCCGTGCCGCCGAGCGTCACGCCCTGGTAGAGCACGCAGTCGTCTCCGATGACGGTCGTCTCGCCGATGACCACGCCCATGGCGTGGTCGATGAACAGCCTCCTGCCGATGCATGCGGCCGGATGGATCTCGACGCCCGTGAAGAACCTCGTGAGTTGGGACATGACGCGCGCGAGCCCGCGCATCCCGTGGTTCCACAGCCAGTGCTCGGGGGTGTGCGCCCATTTGGCGTGCAGCCCGGGATAGGAGAGGAAGATGACCAGACCGCTTTGGGCGGCGGGGTCGTGCGACTGCACGGTCTTGATGTCCTCGCGGACGGTATCGATAAAGCTCATCGCTGCCCTTGGTTGTCGATGTGTTGAATGAGGCAATGGTAGCCGCAGCGGCGATTAAAGTCTAGGAAATCACTAGGGTTTAACAACTCGCGCACCGCCTCCCGTCGACGGCCGGCGAGGCGATTTGCGGGTTTGGCGATACCGCGCGGGAAATTATTGCGCCCGTTCGAGAGCTCGTTCATACTGGTTTGTACCTCTTTGCGGCTCTGACGCAAACGCACTTCAAACACAACCATCCCTGCAGGGGATCAGAACCTAGGAGGAGATATGCCACAGCATAGGCATAAGGCTATCGCGGCGGGACTCGCGCTCACGCTCACGTTCGGGGCCCTCGCGGTCCCGGCCCTCGCATCGACCTCGGATGCGCACGCCGCGGACGGCGTGGCGAGCGATGGCTCCCTGCCCGCGCCGACCGGCTTCGACCGCATGGACGAGTTCTCGCCCGAGCCGGCTGCCGAGCAGCCCGCGGCCGAGCAGACCGCGATGCTCTCCCGCGCCGTCGCGGCGCTCTCCGATGAGATGAAGTATTTCTCCAAGTTCGAGAGCAGCTGCAACTACGACCAGGGCTTCTCCTACGGCGACGGCTACAACGCCATGGGCTATTACCAGTTCGACCGACGCTATGCGCTCGTCCCCTTCATCGAGTCGACGTATCGCTACAACCCGACGAAGTACTCCATGTTCGCCGAGGTCGTCAAGCGCGGCAACGAGCTCAAGACCGGCAAGGTCTACGATTCCTCGGCCAAGCGCCTGACCGAGCTCGGCCAGCTCGCCGAGAACGCCTGGCACGCCGCGTACGCGACGGATCCCGTCGAGTTCGCCGCGCTGCAGGACGCCTATTCCTACAACGAGTACTACATCCCGGTCGAGCGCAGCTTGAAGCGCGACCACAAGGTCGATATCAGCGGCCGCGCCGATTGCGTCAAGGGCCTCGCCTGGGGCATGTGCAACCTCTTCGGGCAGGGCGGCGTGCAGAAGTTCTTCCGCGCCGCGAACCTGAAGGACTCCATGACCGACCGCGAGATGGTCACCGCCCTGTGCGATGCCGTCGTCAGCTACTATTCGACGGGCGCCGGACGCTCCAACCCCTATGCCAACGGGTACGTGAACCGTTATCGCAACGAGAAGAAGATCTGCCTCTCCTATGTCGAGAAGCACGAGGCCGAGCAGGCTAAGCCCGAGCCGGAGGCGAAGCCCGAGGTGAAGCCCGAGGTGAAGCCGGAGCCGGAGACGAAGCCCGAGGCGAATCCGGAGACCCCGCAGCAGCCGGAGACGAAGCCCGAGACCCCGCAGCAGCCGGAGGAAGGTCCCGGATCCGAGGCGGTCCCCGAGACGCCCCAGACGCCGGCCGAGCCCGAACCTGAGGCGCCTTCCCTGCCCGAGCAGACCCCTGACGCTGGTGATACGGGATCTCAGGAAGGTTCCGGTGCGGACGATGCCGGCTCGCAGGAGCGTCCCGGCACGGACGGGTCTGAGAACGACGCCCCCGAGGACGATGCGCCCGCGACCGACGAGGGCTCGAAGCCCGGAGAGGGGGCGCAGGGGGACTCCCAGGACGAATCCTCCAAGACCCATAGCATCATCTTCGACGATTGCGATCCCACGACCCCTAACGCGATGTTCACCGTCCTCGAGGGCTCGGCGTTCTCCGCGCAGAACAAGCTGCCCGCCGATCCCGAGCATCCCGATCACATCTTCGATGGATGGTACGCCTACGACCCGGACACCAAGCAGTACGGCGACGCGTTCGACGTCGATGCGCCGGTGACACGTGACCTCTATATCGCTGCGAAGTGGACTCCGCGGGTCTTCGGCGGCATCGAGGACCCCAAGGTCGATCTGGAGCTGAGTGCCGAGGAGAAGGCGGCTGCGGAGGAGGAGGCCAAGGCGAAGCGCCTTGCGCAGACCTCGGACGCGGCGGGCATGGCCTTGATGGCCGCCGCCGCGCTGAGCGCGACGGGCACCGCCGCGATCGCTATCGGCGGAAAAGTCCATCTGCGTCGCAACGCCGAGTCGCGGGAGCGCGACCTCTAGGATTCCTGCGCATATCGCCGAATCGTTTTCCAGACCGCCGCGCGGCAATCGCCCACGGCGGTCTCTTTATGTGCAAAGCTATGCAAGTTTGTTGTTGCTAAAACCCCTTCTTGTCAAAAACACTCTAGCAAAGTAAAGTAGACGCTGCATCGACGCTAGTTGATGCGACTTTAATATGCAGTTTGGAATGATGGAGATATTGCACGGGGAGTAGCCATGAAGAAGCTTGGTTCGTTTGCACGGGGATTCGCGATGCTGGGCGCCGCGCTTACGCTCGCATGGGGCCTGACGGCATGCGGCGGCGCGCCGGCATCTGGCGGCTCGGAAGGCGCGGGCGGGGAGATCTCGACGTTGACCGTCGGTTTCGACCAGGCGTATCCGCCATATGGCTATGTCGGCGATGACGGCGAGTTCACCGGGTTCGATCTCGAGCTCGCCGCCGAGGTCGCCCGCCGCAACGGCTGGGAGCTCGCACTGGAGCCGATCGACTGGGATGCCAGGGACAGCCTTCTCGATTCCGGCGCGATCACGTGTATCTGGAACGGTTTCACCATCGAGGGCCGCGAGAAGGACTACGCCTTCTCGGATCCCTACATGCTGAACGGCCAGGTCGTGGTGGTCAGGGCGGACAGCGGCATCGGCTGTCCCGATGATCTCGCGGGGAAGACGGTGATCACCCAGGTCGATTCGGCTGCCTGGGAAGTCCTTCAAGGCGAGCGGGCCGACCTCGCGTCCACGTTCGCGTCGCTCGAGACCATCGGCGAGTACAACACCGCCTTCATGCAGCTCGAGTCGGGCGCCGTCGATGCGGTCGCTTGCGATCTCTCCATCGCGCGCTACCAGCTCGCCGGCAACGCTGGCAAGTACGTCATGCTCGACGACATGCTCTCGACCGAGTCCTACGGCGTCGGCTTCAAGAAGGGCGACGAGGCCCTGGCCGCCAAGGTGACCGAGACCCTGAGGGCCATGGATGGGGACGGCTTCGTCGAGGACCTCTGTGCCAAGTACGCCGACCTCGGCATCTCGTATGAGAACTGGCAGATCAAGTAGCGATCCATGGGGATGCCCCGTCCCGTCGCGATGCGGCCGGGCGGGGCGGCGCCTGTTTCGCGCCGGTGGGCTTCGCGGTAAAAAGGGGTTCTAGATGGACGTATCGACGATGACGGGGATGCTGCTCGAGGGTTTCGGGGTCAGTGTGCGCATCTTCCTGTGGACGCTCGCGGGGGCGATTCCCTTGGGCGTACCCGTCGCGCTCGCCCGCT
>USLT01000066.1 GCA_900555585.1 uncultured Collinsella sp. | reverse complement strand
CCATCCATAAGAATGTCGTCATCGATGGCGGTCAGTCCGGCGTCGTCGATGCAAACAAGTCGTTCGAGTTCAGGGTCACCCTGAAGGATGCTGCAGGTCAGAAACTCAACGGTGCCTATGACTTCAAGGGCCTTGGTGGTGCCGAATCCGGCGAGCTGTTCTCCGGCGAAGCCGTCTACTTGAAGCACGGCCAGTCCGTCATGATCAGCGGCCTGCCCGTCGGCGCGACCTATGAGGTCGTCGAGGCGGCTGCCGCGGGCTACACCACGACGTCCGAGGGCGCCGCCGGCACCATCACCGACCAGGGCGCCATCGCGACCTTTACCAACGCCTATACCGCCGCGCTGCCGGTCGGTAAGCCGGTCAACACGGACGGGCGCTTCAGCAAGAAGCTCGTCGGCCGCGATTGGAAGGCGGGGGATACCTTCATCTTCAACATCGAGGCCCAGGATGGCGCGCCCGCGCCCAAGACCTCCAAGGTCGAGCTGACCGCTCCGGACGCCAAGAACGGCGACGAGGTCAAATTCGGTTTCGGCGCCATCGACTTCGGCTTCGGCGACATCGCGGGCGTCCAACCCGACGAGCACGGCCGTCGCAGCAAGGACTTCGCCTACAAGGTGACCGAGGTCAAGGGGGATATCCCCGGGGTGACCTATGACGGGCACGCGGCGACCCTGACCGTGACCATCACCGACGAGGGCAACGGCGTCCTCTCCGCAGCCTACAAGCTCGAAGGCGCCGTCTTCACCAATACGTATAAGACCAGCGAGGTCGTCGTCGACGACGCCATAGCCAAGGGCGGCATCCAGGTCGTAAAGACCCTGACCGGCCGTCCGATCGCCGCAGGCGACTTCCAGTTCACCATGGATCCCGTCAACGATGACGCCAAGGCGAAGTTCGGCAAGCCTCGGACCATCGATACCACCGCGGGCGACCTCGGCGCCGGCGACGCCAACACGGCGATCGCCACCACCAGGTTCGCGACGGGTCTGAAGTTCGGTCTGGACGACGCCGACAAGACCTTCACCTTCAGGATCAACGAGAGCAAGGGCGGCGGAGCCGGCTACACGAACGACTCCACGGTCCACGACCTCGCGATCTCCGTCTACGACAACGGCGACGGCACCCTCAGGGTCGAGGCCAAGCTCGGCGAGGCCGAGCCGGTCGTCTGGACGAGTGCCGACACCGAGCGCGCTCCCTTGAGCGTCCCGTTCCGCAACGCCTACGAGGCCGGCTCCATCACGGTCGGCGGCGACGGCATCGTGGGGCTCAGGGGCACCAAGGTGCTCACGGGCCGTCCGCTGGTCGCGGGTGAGTTCGAGTTCAAGGTGACCAACGCAGAGGACGCTACCAAGGTCGTGGCCACCGGCACCAACGACGCCGAGGGCACGATCGCCTTCAGCGGCATCACGTATACCACCGAGCAGCTCAACCGCGATGTGGCCGCCGGCCTCGCCTCGGTCGTCCGCGGTGCTGACGAGGACGTCTACACCTACCAGTACAACGTCAGCGAGGGCGACGGCGTCGTGCCCGAGCAGGACACGCAGGCCATCACCGTCACGGTGAGCGACACGCACACCGGCGAGCTCGACGCCGCCGTCACCTATCCCGAGGGCGGCATGGTCTTCAGAAACGCCTATGGCGCCGGCGAGGGCGGTACGCGCACGCTCGCCTTCAGCGGCACCAAGGTCCTCAGGGTCGAGTCCGGTAACAACAGGCCCGATATCGCGGGCAAGTACAACGGATCCGAGGGAGCCCCGATGCCCAAGGTGACCGAGGTGACCAACGGCGCCTCCGGCGACATCTCCTTCGGCGACATCACCTACACCATGGAGAACGTCTTCGGCGCCCCCGCCGAGGCGGCCCCCGAGGCGACCGAGGGCGAGCAGCCCGCCGCCGCCGAGGACGAGCCCATGGCGACCTCCGAGGTCCGCACCAAGGAGTTCACCTACAAGATCAGCGAGACCGGTAGCGTCGCCGGCGTGACCAACGACCCCGTCGACACCAGGACCATCACGGTCACGGTGACCGACAACGGCGACGGCACGCTCTCCGTCGACAAGCGGGCGGAGTCCGATGCGACGGACTTTACCTTCACCAACACCTACAGCGTGGACCCCGTCGATAGCACGCCGACGGGTAAGGGCGGCTTCACCATCACCAAGACGCTCGAAGGCCGCGACCTGCGCGAGGGCGAGTTCGAGTTCGCGCTCGTCTCCCAGGCCGAGGGCATGCCCGCGGTCGTCACCGCGGCCAACGACGCCACCGGTTCCGTCGCCTTCCCGGCGATCAGCTTCACGGAGCCCGGCACGTACGAGTACGGCCTGGTGGAGGTCCCCGGCGACCTCGGCGGCATCACCTACGATGAGACCGTCTACGGCATCACGGCGACCGTCACCGACAACGGCGACGGCACGCTCGCGGTCGCGTGGAGCGCGACTGCGGACGGCAAGCCGCTCGAGGGATCCCAGATCAGCTTCGCCAACAGCTACAAGGCCAAGGGCACCTCGCTGTCCTTCGCCGCGAGCAAGCTGCTGAGCGGCCGCGACATCGTCGAGGGCGAGTTCGCCTTCGAGCTCCTCGAGGACGGCAAGGTGATCGATATCGCCAAGAACGAGGCTCCCGATGCCACCGGTACCGCATGGATCTACTTCGACGAGGTCTCCTACGACGAGCCCGGCGAGCACGACTACACGATCCGCGAGGTCAAGGGTTCCGCAACGGGCGTGACGTACGACGAGACGGAGTATACGTACCAAGTCGTGGTGACCGATCCGGGCACCGGTAGCCTCGCGGTCGAGTGGAAGGAGGGGCCGTCGGGCGCGCCGGTCTTTAGGAACGCCTACGCGAAGCCCGCGGACCCCAAGCCCGATACGGGCGCTTCCGGAGGAAGGCCGCAGGATGGTCTGGTCCAGACCGGCGACAACGCCGTCGCCGCGGTTGGAGTCGTAGCCGCCTTGGGTGCGGTCGTGATTGCAGTCGGAATCGGCTTCCGACGCAAGAGCAGGTAACGGTTTTCAGCTGGGGCTCCCGTCGGGCCCCAGCTTGTTTCTAGGAGTAACAGCATGGCAAAGAGGGTTAGGCTTGGAATCGAGGGGCTCAAGGTCAACGAGACCGAATGCCGCCTGCTCGAGCTCGTCGTCGAGCGATCGCGCGGGCAGCACCGGATCGGCTGCGAGTTCGTGGACCTGAGTCGCAAGGAGATGCGCGAGCATCTTGGCTGCTCGACGCCCACCACGGTGCGCTCGTGCCTATACCTCGTCGACAGCGGTCTCCTCGAGGTGAGGACCGAGCACTTGGATAACGGCGCCCAGGTGGCGAACTCGTACCGGGCGACGGCGCTCGGCCTCGAGGTGGTCAGGCTCTACCGCATCGAGCGGGACGGTGCCGCCCTCTGACCCGGTCCGCATCCCATGTCGGACGTGATTGAAAAGTGATACCAGTTGAGCGCATGCGGCGTCCGAACCGCATGCGCTCCTTGTTTTACGGCAAGGGCTTGCGTGCTTGCCAACTAATACCAGTTAACCCAGCTGGTATGTGGTATACACCAATAAAAGCGCTGCTAGGTTGTATTAGATATCAATAACAACCGTCCGTTTACGGCTTATCAGGAACCTTTCACGACCGTGTGGAGCGCACAAGGGGGCGCGACGGCTATTCTCTCATCGATTGTCTCGACTGGATTACTGGTACCTACCAGATGGTCGAATGAAGGAGAGAGAGGAGCTCGAATGCGAAAGCAATCGAACCTTTGCAGGCGCTGGGTGAAGGGCACCGCGGTCGTCGCCGCGACCGCCATGTCGCTTGCCATAGCGACGCCCGCGACGGCCGCCCCGCTCACGGGGGTCAAGTCCGCGTCCGCGGAGAAGAACGTCGTCAACGTCGTCTTCGAGGGTGATATTCAGGGCAGGATCACCCTGCTCGAGGACGGCATCTTCCGCTACAACATCGATCCGTCCGGTAAGTTCAGCCCGTATGCCAAGCCCCGCGACAGCAAGCACGTCGCCAAGATCCAGGCGCAGCCCGACACGTCGGACAAGTACACCCGTCCCGCCGCCAACGTCGCCGAGCGCGACGGCAAGTTCGTCATCACCACCGAGAACGGCAAGACGGTAATCGAGCTCGATAAGGCCACCGCCAAGATGAGCGTCAAGCTCGATGGCAAGGTTGTCATGGAGGAGGCCGAGCCCCTCGACCTCGATTCGTCGACCGTGCAGAAGCTCGTCAAGCACGATGGCGAGGACTTCTTCGGCGGCGGCACCCAGAACGGCCGCTTCATCCATACCGGCAAGTCCATCAACATCAAGAACGAGAGCAACTGGGTCGACGGCGGCGTCGCATCCCCCAACCCGTTCTACTGGTCGAGCGAGGGCTACGGCGTCCTGCGCAACACCTTCGCTGACGGCGTCTACGACTTCGGCAAGACCGAGGGCTCCCAGGCGGTCGCGACGCATGCCGAGAAAGAGCTCGACGCCTACTACTTCGTGGCGGACGCCGCGAAGGGCGAGTCCACGGCGCCCATCGCCCAGGACCTCCTGCGCGCATACTACAAGGTGACGGGCAACCCGGTCCTGCTGCCCGAGTACGCCTTCTACGTCGGCCATCTCAACGCGTGGAACCGCGACATGTGGTCCGCCGAGGCGAAGCCCGGCTATAACAAGTGGCAGATCAAGGGCGGTACCCCCGCAAGCGAGGACGGCGGCCTCGTCCAGTACGAGAAGGGCGGCACCGGCGTCGAGATGGGCAAGGGCGCCGTCGTCGAGACCCTTAACGGCACCGGTCCCACCGAGCAGGCGGAGAAGATTCCCGAGGGCGTCACCTTCTCCGAGGAGTTCTCCGCGCGCAACCGCCTCGACAACTACGCAGACAATGACATGCCGCTCGGCTACTTCCTCGCCAACGACGGCTATGGCGCCGGCTACGGTCAGAACGGCTTCAAGAAGACCGGCGGCGTCGATCCCAAGACCGGCGAAAGCTCCAAGGAGCGCCTGAACGCGGTCAAGGCCAACGTCGAGAACCTGCGCCAGTTCACCGAGTATGCCAACGGCAAGGGCGTCGCGACGGGTCTGTGGACCCAGTCGTATCTGACTCCGGACAGCAATCCCGCAACCGAGTGGCAGCTGCTGCGCGACTTCTCCGCCGAGGTCAAGACCGGTGGCGTGACCACCCTGAAGACCGACGTGGCCTGGGTCGGCCCCGGTTACTCCATGGCGCTCG
>USLT01000065.1 GCA_900555585.1 uncultured Collinsella sp. | reverse complement strand
TGGAGGTCGGCAAGGGCGGCGTGACCACCGCCCAGAAGGAGATCGAGGCGAAGTACGGCTTCCCCGTGGCAAGCATCGTGTCCATGGCCGAGGTGACCGAGCATCTCTACGACCGCGAGGTGGCGGGCCGCGTCGTGATCGATGACGCGCTCAAGGGCGCCATCGACGCGTACTACGAGCAGTACGGCGCGCGCGAGTAGTCTCGAGCCGCTCTCGGCGTCCAGGAGGTTTTCGTGAAGAGGTATTTCGGCCGCATCGCGGTATTGCTCGCCGTGAGCGTCATCGGGTTGACGGGGTGCCAGGGCGGCCCCTCGGTCGATGGGCTCATTCGGGGGGATATCGCCGCCGAGTTCGATGCCGTGAAGGCCGATGACCCCGAGTTCGCAGAGGATATAAAGAAGGCAGCGGGAGATGACCTGGCGATGTACGGCATCGATCCGGAGGCGTTTACCGAGGCCTATCTCGAGGGGTTCGACTACGAGGTCGATGGCGTGGACGTTGACGACGAGGCGGGCACCGCCGTCGCGCACGTGACCATGACCTGCAAGTCCATGGATGCCATCATGGCCGACTTCCAGGAGAAGTTCGAGGAGAAGGTCCAGTCCGTCGATATCGGCAAGCTGACGGAAGACGATTTCTACAAGCTCGGCGGCGAGGTCATGATGGCGTGCATCGAGGGCGCGGAGCCGCGAGATGCCGAGATCGATTTGAAGTACGCCGAGGGCGACCGCGGCGAATGGAGCATCGACGACTCCGCTGAGGAGGCTATCGCCGCGGCGATGATGGGCTAGGCTCCCCTCGCTTGCGAAAGGGACGGCTGCCGTACATATGAGGGCGCCCCCGTCTCCCCTGTGGAGGCGGGGGCGCTTGCATGTAGCGGGGCGCTTGCGGCTAGTCGAGCACGATGCGCGCGAGTTCCGAGGGGTTTTCGGCGAGATGGTCCGCGCCCGCCGCCTCGAGTTCGGCGCGTCCGCGGAAGCCCCAGGTGACGCCCATGGCGCGCATGCCGGCGTTGTGGCCGCACATGATGTCCACGTCCGAGTCGCCGACATAGAGCGTCGTCTCCGGCTTGGCGCCGATCGCGGCGAGCACGTGCTCGGTCACCGCTGGATCGGGCTTGGGCGGGAAGGCGTCGCTGCGTCCCTGGACGTGCGCGAAGCGGTCCTCGCCGAAGTAGCGCGCGACGAGCGGCACGGCGGCGGCGTGGTCCTTGTTGGTGAGCACGGCGAGGGTGACGCCGGCCTCGGCAAGCTCGTCGAGGGCGTCGAGGATGCCGGGGTAGGGGGCGGTATGGTCCGTCTTGTGCTCGTCGTAGTAGGAGCGGAAGCGTGCGAGAGCCCGGTCGAAGACCGCCTGGTCGCCGAAGAACTCGGCGGGGATGATCCGCTCGACGAGCTTGGCCATGCCGTTGCCGACCTTGCGGCGGTAGGCGTCGACGGGGAAGGTCGGCCAGCCCTCCTCCTCGCAGACGTGGTTGCATGCGGCGGCCAGGTCCTGCAGGCTGTCGAGGATGGTTCCGTCGAGGTCGAAGATGACGTGGGTGTAGGCCATGTCGGTCCTTTCTGTGCGGGGAGCGGCGATAAGGGTTAGAGGTCGAGGCTGTCGCCCGTCGCGGCGCAGGTGAGCTTGCCGTGCGTCACGCCGCGCAGGCCGAGCAACCCGTCGGCGAGTTCGTGGACGCGCTCGCCGCTGCCCTTGAGGGCGAGTATCTCCAGGCAGTTGTGATGGTCTAGGTGCACGTGCATGGTCGAGACGATCTCGGACGCGTAGCCGTGCTGGACCTCGTCCAGTCGGCGCGTCAGGTCGCCGGTGTGGTGGTCGTAGATCATGGTGAGCGAGCCGATGACCTCCGCGTCGGGGGCGTGTTGCGCCTCCTCGACGAGCGAGGAGCGAATGAGGTCGCGGATCGCCTCGGAGCGGTTCGCGCCATCGCCCCTGCGGCTGATCTGCGCATCGAAGGCGCCCAAGAGGTCCTCGGGAACGGTGATGGAGAAGCGGGCGAGCCGACCTGCGCCCGCGGTGCCGTTTTCGCGCATGGAGCCTCCTCGGAGCTCGTCTTGCGGAGCCGTCTTGCCTTTCCGGCCCCCGTCGGCGCTCGAAGCGCCGTGATGCTCAAAAGTGTACTACGCGCCATCGGCCGGGCGCCGGCTCGGCATGAAAAAGCCCCGGCGCTGGAAGGGGACGTGCCGGGGCATGGAAGGAAGGCTATGTTCGCGCTGGCTTAGAGGTTGCGCTCGAGCTCGGCGAGGAGGCGCTCCTTGGGCATCGCGCCGACGGTGCGCGCGACCTCCTGCCCGCCCTTGAGCAGGACGAGCGTCGGGATGGACATGACGCCGTACTTCATGGCGATGTCCTGGTTCTCGTCGACGTTGCACTTGGCGACCTTGACGCGGCCCTCGAGCTCGTCGGCGACCTGGTCGACGATCGGGGAGAGCGTGCGGCAGGGGCCGCACCAGGGAGCCCAGAAGTCGACGAGCACGGGAAGCTCCTCGCCGAGCAGGCTATCGAAATTCGCCATGGTGACTTCGGTGATGGTGGCCATGGGTGGTCCTCCTATTGCATGGTCCCGCTGCGCTGCGGCGCTTGCGGGGGCTTGTCTCATCGATAGGCGTTATACCCAAGAAGCACGGGGCCTTGCACGTCGTTTCGGTGACCTTGTCACATCCGGACGGGATGCGACGGCCGGCGCGAGTGGGGGTAGAATGACCTCATCGATCGATTGGATGTGATCATGACTATGAGCAGCACCGAGAGGCGAGCCGCGCTCGCAGCCCAGGCGCGCCAGGAGGCGGACTCGCTCGAGCGCCGCGGCGTGCGCATGGCGGGCAACGGCTACTCGCCCGTCCTGCTGGTGAAAGGGCGGCTCAACGCCGAGGAGGCCTCCGGCGCCGAGCTGCTGTCCGGAGCGGACGGCGGCGCGCTTCGCGCCGCACTGACCGCCCGCGGCTACGCACCGGAGGACTTCTGCGCGCTCGCCTGCGTCGCGGGCGCCGGCGATGGCAGCGGGCCGGTCGCGGCGGGCGAGCCGTTGACGACCGACCTTTTCCGCGAGGCGGTCGAGGCGCTCGACCCCGAACTGGTGATCCTGCTCGACGACGACGCCGCCGACCTCATGCGCGAGGCCTACGCCGACGCCCTCGCCGCGATCGAGGACTTCGATGCGGCGATGCTCGCGCCGGGTCTCGTCGTCACGGTGCTGGGGCGGCGGGCCATGGCCCTCGACGGCTTCGAGGACGCCCTGGCCGATCCCGACCGCAAGCGGCGCATGTGGCGCTTCCTCAAGCAGGTGTCGCCAGCCGGCGCGCCCTACTAGCGGGCGGTTGCGCCGCGACCCCGCCTCGACTCGAGGAAGCGGGCGAGCTCGTCCGCTCCGCCCAGGGCGAGCGAGTCCAGGGGCAGCGCCACGCCCTCGGTGCCGAAGACGGCGACGACCATGGCGTCGTCTCGCTGGACGCCGGTCAGGTCGGCGAGCTCGTAGCGACGGCACCGGTCTCCGGAAGAGAAGACGAGGACCGCTTCGTCGGTGATGGCGACGCGCCGCTTCCGGCCGCCCATGCCGGCCTCGTCGCGCTCCATCGAGCGTATGAAGCGCGACGCGAGGTTGCGCGCCATGTTGGCGCGGTACCACAGCGAATATGCGCCGACGGCGGCGAGCAGGACGCCCGCCCAGCGCAGCCGCGGAAGGCCCAGGGCGATCGCCGCCCCGGCGACTATCTCGACGGCGCCGGTCGCCAGCAGCATGGCGCCGCGTCCGGGATCCGCCTGCAGGCGCGCGAATCGCTCGAGGAGCTCGTCGGTGTAGTCGTACTCGCATATGAAGCGCGGTCGCCGGCGCTCGGCATCCGCCGCCTCGGGCGCGCGCCCGGTCGGCTCGGTCTCGCTCATGTGGCTTCCCCTCCAGGCGCTCCCGGCGTCCTGCTAGAAGGTATGATGGATGAGGCCCGGCGCCGCATGGCGCGCGCCGCCGGGATGGATAGAAGTATACGCCCGCGCCCATCGCGCGGTGCCGGTCCGAAGCACGAGCTGGCAGCTAGAGAAGGGTTCCGATGGAGTCGCTCTATAGAAAGTACCGCCCGCTGACCTTCGAGAGCGTCGTCGGGCAGCAGCATATCGTCTCGACGCTCGAGCACGCGGTCGCCGACGGGCGTCTGTCCCACGCCTACCTGTTCTGCGGCCCGCGCGGTACGGGCAAGACCACCATGGCGCGAATCCTCGCGAAATCCCTGCTGTGCGAGCGCGCCGAAGCGGCGCGCGCCGAGGGCGCGACCGGGTGCAGGCCGGACGGAACATGCGACGAGTGCACGGCGATCGCCGAGGGCACGCACCCGGACGTCTACGAGCTCGACGCCGCGTCTCGCACGGGCGTGGACAACGTGCGCGAGGAGATCATCAACTCGGTGAGCTTCGCCCCGGTGCGGGGCGCCTACAAGGTCTATATCATCGACGAGGTCCACATGCTCACGACGGCGGCGTTCAATGCGCTGCTCAAGACGCTCGAGGAGCCGCCGAGCCACGTGGTCTTCGTCCTGTGCACCACCGATCCCCAGAAGATCCTGGAGACGATCCTGTCGCGCTGCCAGCGCTTCGACTTCCACCGCATCTCGAACGATGACATCATCGGCCGCCTGCGCTACATCTGCGAACAGGAGGGTTTCGCATACGACGAGTCCGCGCTCGAGATGGTCGCCCGGCATGCGCGCGGAGGCATGCGCGACGCGCTGTCGACGCTCGAGCAGCTTTCGGTGTTCGGTAACGGCGAGGTTCGCGCGGACGATGCCCGCTCGCTGCTGGGGGAGGCGTCGTCGGTGGTTCTCGCCGACTTCTCCCGCGCGCTGGCCGCCCGCGACATCGCCCGCCTGTTCGATATGGTCCGCGTGCAGGTCGACGAGGGCAACGACCTCATGGAGCTCGCGCGCGACCTGGTGGGGCACATGCGCGACGTCTACATCGCGCGCGTGGCGGGCGCCAGCGCCGCCGCGCTCGGCTGCGACGAGGAAGGGGCGTCCGCGCTCGGCGAGGAGGCCGCGCTGTTCGAGGGCGCCGACCGCCTGGCGCGCATCCTGACCGTGCTGGGTGAGCCGTTCCGCGGCACGAAGGACGAGCGGGCGCACCGCCGCATGACGCCGGTGCAGCGCAAGACCGCCCTGATGCGGCTGCGCATGGCGGCCTTCCTGCAGTTTACACTGCCCGGTATGCCGTGCATCTACTACGGCGACGA
>USLT01000064.1 GCA_900555585.1 uncultured Collinsella sp. | reverse complement strand
CCGCCCTGGCAGGAGCGGCTGTTCGTGCGGGTTTCACCCCACTACACAAACTCCAGGAGGGCGTACGCCTCCCTAGTCGCTACCAGTATACCCGCTTTCCGGCGCCCCTGCACGCCACCCGCGGGTTTCTGGGCGGCGCCGGGCTACGCGAGCTCGGCGCCGTTTTCTAATGATCGGACCCCAACGTTGCGACAAAACAACTTGGCGCAGCCCCGCCCTGCAAAGAAAGCACGCCTCAAACCGCTCGCTACAGCTTGCGGAATTCAAAACGAAGCGGGTCTCGCCGCGTTGCAATTCACATCGATGTCACCTACCGTTGAGGAATCTTAATCCGAGCACTCAACCCGGCAATCCCAAGGGGGCGCAATGAACAGGAAAACGGCTCTCGTCGCGATAGCGGGCGCTTTTGCCGCTCTTGGCGTCCTGGTGGCGCTCGTCGGCCCCTCCGGTGGAAACGTGAAATCTGTCGAGCGCATCGCGCAATCCACGGACCGCTATACCGAAGCCGATATCCTCGCCGCGTTCAATGCCATCGAAACGGAGTTCGCCTCTAAATTCGAGGGATGCACACTCGAAGAAGTCCGCTATGACAGCAAAGTCGAAACCCGCCATCTGGACGAAATGCTCGAGCATGGGCAAAAAGGCAAAGGGGACCTTATCGTCGTGCTATCCGAATTCACGACCGACTGGCGGGCAGCTGACGAGGGCTTCTCGCCGAACGACAGATACGAAGGCTGGCAATGGATTCTCACCAGGCCCTCGCAAGGCGCCCCATGGAAGGTTGTCGACTGGGGCTATTGATGATGTCCCCAATGGCCTCCGAAATAAACCAGGCCCATCATAGCGACCCCGATTAAGCGCAAGGCAAGCGCGTGCGTCGGAACGGCGACATCACGCAAATAAACCAGGCCGGATAAGTGTCGCAAACCACACGAGCATGCATGCGATATCTACCGCACACGCTGCGCTCAATACAAGGCGAGCGTATGGGTCGCGCACGCCATCGCGCGCGATCTCGTGGGCCAATCGCTCACGAAGCACGACCTTTTCCGCAGCGGCGCACTTGCCCGCAGCCAACTCGGCAAGCACCCCGGCGGCTGATGCAGCGGATACGGCCCTCTCGCCCGCCCGTGTCATCACCGTAAAGCCCATCACCATGCTCAAAAGCGTCATCGAGTAAAATGCGACGGAACCCACCAGATAGCGCGCGGTAAAAGAGACCGCGACAAGACAGACTCCCGCACCTACGGCAACGCAGGCAAGCGCGAGCGTCCTACCTATGGCCACCCGCGCTTCGCGATCGACAATCTCTTCCATTTCTGCAACATCCCCTTTCACGAGCTCATCAATGCTCGTTCCGAATATCTCGGAAAGAACCAGCAGGGATTGCGCGTCGGGGAGCGTCCTGCCCGTTTCCCAATGCGAAAGCGTCGGGCGCGATACATATGCTCGGTGAGAAAGTTCCTCTTGAGAAATCCCAAGCCGCTGCCGCTCACGACGAATCCGGTTTCCGACCTCCATTGCCCCTCCTTCGCTTCATGCATCCCCGGAGATGTTTCAGATGGTTATAGCACATGGACCGGAAAGCGTCCGTAAAAATACTTATCAAGCGGCTCACCTGCGCTTTTAAGTTAGATGAACGGTATGATCTAAGCATCTGAGACCGGTTTGCGAGCCGCTGCCAACAGGAGGTCGACGAGCATTCGGGCATCAAGCAAGCAGAAGCCCGCCTGCTTCTTCCGCAAGCATCTCTTTCGATGCGGTCAGCGAACATATCAAATATCCGTCAGCCCCGCTCGACGATCGCGCCGTAGCCCGTGTGCGGCAGGTACTCCACAGCGAGCCTCTCGCCGTCGTCGACATAGCCGGAGAACACCGTGAGGTCGACGACCTCGCCGGTCTCGCCGTCGCGCACCGAGATGCCCCGGCGCTCGCTCGGAACGTCCGCCCCGCCGTGCGCGCGGCCGACCGCGACGCCCTCGACCTTGAGGTAATCCCCGTCCATGATCCGGGGCACGTCGAGGAGGGCGCCGAGGAGGAAAGCCGCCGTGGCAGCCGCCACGACCATCGGGACGATGTTCAGGACCCTCAGGAACAGGACGTCATTCCTTCCGGTGAAGCTCTTCCTCACCTCGTCGGGGCTCCGGAAGACGGCATCGATGAAGTCCCTTTTGCGCACGAGGTGCGAGACGCAAAAGACAAACGCGACGAGGAAGACCAGGGATCGCATCGCGAGCCTGAAGACGGCGTATTCCATCACGCGCCCACCTCCAGCCCTGACAGGACCTCGGCGCGCAGGCGCTCCATGCGGGGCGTGAGCGGCTCGAGCGAGGCATCGGACGCCAGTCGCGCCGCCTCCTCGGGCGATCCATGCAGCAGCTCGTACTCAGCGAGGTAGAGCTGCCAGTTCGCGCGCTGCTGGTGGTAATCAGCCGCCGCCATGCGCTCGCGCATGCGGGCGGCGTCGGCGACGTCGCGCTCGGCGGGCGGGCGAACCAGGACGGTGAAGTCGGCGATCTGGGAATCGATGACGGCGCGGTTGCGCGATCCCTCCTTGAAGCTCGTGCGGAACGCCGAAAGCCTGGACAGCGTGGCGCGCGCACCGTCGAGATCGCCCGCGTCGACGCGGCTCAGAAACTCGACCTGCATGACGCGAAACCACCTTGGATTGTCCGCGCGCTTGAAGGAGACGGACCCGAGCCGACCCAGCGCGCCGGCGCTGTCGAGCTCGAGGTAATCGCAATACGCGAGCTCGATGGCGATGGTGTTCGCGGAGCGGCCGAAGCGGTCGCGCGCAGAGAGGGCCTCGAGCACCGCGCGGTAGCGCGCAGGGTCGCAATCCTGCGACACCACCTCGCCCAGCTTGACGAACAGCGACGCCATGCGCGCCCGCGCGATGAGCACGATGGCGAACAGGAGGGCGAAGCCGAAGAAATATAAGGCGACGTGACCCCTCTCGATAAACCAGACCATCGCGACGACATTCGCGATGACCAGCGCGATGGATTGCGCCTTGATCGAGCGCAGCCGCCCGAGATAGGCGTCCACGGTCTCCTGGGCGCTCATGCCGCCATACGCCGAGCGGCCCTCCCCTTGCGCAGGCACGCCTTGCGGCTGGTCGGGCTCGGGCTCCAAAACGGGCGGTACGGGCTTCTCGTTCATCGTCACCATCTCCAAAAAACGTTGAGGGGATTGTATCCCATCCGGAAGACACCGTCCGAAACAGCGCAGGACAACTCGGCGAGCGCCGAACGGGGGCGATAGGCGGACCGTGGACGACCCCGGAGATTCAGGCTGCATCATGGTGCAGGCTACTCGCCGACCCACGACGCCGTCGGCCGGATTCCCCCGCAGCCGACGATAGTGGGAGCCTCCCTCACGGATACGATTTGCCCATGCAAGGGCACGCCCCGCAATCAAGGCGGCCCGCCACCCGACGAACGGAGACGACCATGAAGAGAAAGTTCCTCGCCACACCGCTCGCTGCCGTAGCGATCGCCTGCACGGTCCTTCTAGGCGGATGCGGGGGCCCGACGATTGAAGAGCAGATTCGCGCCGACATCACCGAGGCGTTCGACAGCATCTCGCCCACCGACGAAGAGCTCATCTCCGGCATCGAGGCCGGCGCGGGCGACTCGTTCGACCTCCTGGGAATCGACGTGGAAGACTTCGCGGAGAAGTACTTCGAGGGCTTCGAGTACTCGATCGGCGATATCGAGGTCGACGAGAAGGCGGGTACCGCGACCGCCGACGTCACGGTCAAGATGAGGTCCCTCACCGACGCGATGGAGGACTTCACCGAGGACTACGAGGCATGGATCTCGACCATCGACCCCACCGCCATCCCGACCGAAGAGGAGATCTACGCCAAGGGAGGCGAGCTCCTGATGGCCGCCGTATCCGACTGCAAACCCGAGAAAAGCGACCTCACGTTCACCTACTCGAAGGATGACGAGGGCAATTGGAACGCCGATGAGGGAACCGAGAGCGCACTCCTGGGAGCCATGCTCTAGACGAGAGGCCATATATGCGCAACGGGGGCGCGTCCAAACACGGACGCGCCCCCGTTTTTTCGCCAGGCCTAACGGATCCTCAGGCGATCGAAGCCCGGGTATCCGCGGCGGAGCGCGGCGTTGTACTGGCTCTTCAGGCGGCCGGCCTGCAGATACCAGGCGACATAGAGGGCGATCCCCTCGACCGCGAGCATGCCTGCCAGCACGAAGGGCGACGAGCCCGTCATGACCAGCATCCCATCGAAGGCGGCGAAGACCGCCAGCACCCCGGACATAGCCCTGGTGCGCTCCTCGACCTGCCTTTGGAGGCGGCATCGGACGCCCTCGAGCTCCATCTCCGAATAGCGCGCCGCGATGATGCCGCGGCGAACGTCCTCATCCATGCGCGCGATGCAAAATCCGATCACGGCAAGCTCCCTCCGCTCGTTAATCGATGAACCAGAACCATGTGAAGAACGCTAGGTACGGGACGCACAGAAGGTACAGGGCGCCGATCAAGACGACCATGCCCGTCCGAGCGGTCGAGCCCGCGCGGGCACGGCGCACCTCGCGCACCGTCAGCACGATGGCTATGACGAGCCCGAGCAGCGCCACGGCGGCCATCCCCATCAACACCAGCGCGATGCCCGCGCCCAATGCCACGACGGGCGCCAAGAGCAGGGCGCACCCGCAGCCGCCGGGGCTGTACAGGCGCCCGGCTCCCCTATGGCGCGGGCAGCCGCCGGGTACGGCGGCAAGAGGGGCCTCGAGCTCGTTGCCGGACATCATCGCCCCCTACCCTATCGGGTCGCCCGCGGTGGCGGGCCCGCCCACGTCGCGCGCGCCCACAAGGGTACGGGTCCTGGGATACCAGCGCACCTCCGCCATCGGCTCGTCGAGCACGAGGGCGACCTCGGGCCATTCGTCGGCGTTAACGCTGAGGCGCGCGTCCACGTGCCCGGTCCTGACAGACTCGCCGTCCTTGTAGAGCGAGACCTCGAACGTGGTCGGCGACAACGCCGCCCCGCGGCCGCGCGGACGGTTGATCTCGGCCTCGTAGAAAGCGAAGCGCTCCTGCTTCCAACCACCCTTGAGGTCGTCAAGCATCTCGCTGCAGGAGAACGCGCCGCCAACCAGCGCGAAGCCCGCCATCGCGATGCAGAACAATATGAGCGCCGCGGACCCGGTGTGCTTGTAGGAGATGAGGTCCTTCTTGCGATGGCGCCTATAGA
>USLT01000063.1 GCA_900555585.1 uncultured Collinsella sp. | reverse complement strand
CCGCGCCGTCAGGCGCGGCTTGGTTTTGCGCGCAGGAAGGGGTCGTAGATGGCTTTTTCTCTCAAGGATCTCGGACTCGTTGACCGGATCTACACCTCCCATGGCGGAAGCTACATCATGGCGCTCGACTCGGGCACCACGTCGGTGCGGGCGATCATCGTCGACGAGTACGATTGCATAGTCGCCCAGGCCTCCCGTGCGATCAAGACCTTCTATCCCGAGCTCGGATGGGTCGAGCAGGACCCCATGGAGATCCTGGCGTCGCAGATCGCCGTCATGATGGAGGTCCAGTTCAAGAGCGGCATCCATTCCGATAGCATCGCGGCGATCGGCATCACCAACCAGCGCGAGACCACGGTGGTGTGGGACCGGGACAGCGGCCAGCCCATCTATAACGCCATCGGATGGCAATGCCGCCGCACCGCGCCCATCGCCGACGAGCTGGTGCACCGCGGCATGCTCGATACCATCCGCGCGAAGACGGGCCTCAAGCCCGACGCCTATTTCTCGGGCACCAAGATCAAGTGGATCTTGGACAACGTGAGCGGTGCTCGCGAGGCCGCCGAGGCCGGCCAGCTGATGTTCGGCACGATCGATACCTGGTTGGTCTACAACCTCACCGGGGGGCTGGTCTACGCGACGGATTACACCAACGCCAGCCGTACCATGCTCTTCAACATCCACACGCTCGATTGGGACGAGGAGCTCCTGCAGGCGCTGGAGATCCCCCGCTCGATGCTCCCCGAAGTCCGCTGGAGCTCGGGGGAGTTCGGGCGCGTCTCGAACGAGATCATGACGCACATGCCTCCCATCACGGGCGTCGCGGGCGACCAGCAGGCCTCCTTCTTCGGCCACTGCTGCTTCGAGCCCGGCGACGTCAAGAACACCTATGGAACCGGCTGCTTCATGCTCATGAATACCGGTGACGAGGTCGTCGAGTCGGATAGCGGCCTGGTGTCGACGATCGGTATCGCCGAGGGCGGCCGCATAAGCTATGCGCTCGAGGGGTCTATCTTCCAGGCCGGAAGCGTCATCCAGTGGCTGCGCGACAAGCTCGGCATCATCTCGAGTGCAGGGGAGACCTCCGCTATCGCCCGGTCGATCTCGAGCAACAACGGATGCTACCTTGTGCCCGCGTTCTCCGGCCTCGGGGCGCCGTGGTGGGATCCCGATTCGCGCGGCCTGATCTGCGGCCTCACCGCCGCGTCCGATCGCACGACGCTGGTCCGCGCCGCCTGCGAGTCCATGGCGTACCAGACCTATGACGTGCTGCGCGCGATGGAGGCCGATGCGGGGCGCAAGCTCTCGCACATCTCGGTCGACGGCGCCGCATCGCGCAACGAGTTCATCATGCAGTTCCAATCAGACCTCCTCGGCATCCCCGTCGTGCAGTCGGAATCCCTGGAGACCACGGCGCTCGGTGCGGCGTATCTCGCCGGCCTGGCGGTGGGCTACTGGGAGGACCGCGAGGAGCTCGTGCAGAACAAGGGCGCGGGGAAGCGGTTCGACCCGGCGGGCGATCCCGTCGAGATCGCGCGCGTGCTGTCCGGCTGGCACGACGCCGTCGCGCGCTCCCGTACCGTTATGGGCTAGCTCGCGGCTTTTCCTTGTCGGGGGCCTTCGGGGTCCCGCGGCGGGGGTATACGTAGTAGAGTTTTCTTCCATAGGGGCCTATGGGATTCGCGGGTGCGGTGCCCGCGGCGGCCCGGACCAAGAGAGGATATTTACATGCGCATTGCGATCGGTTCCGACCACGCCGGCTTCGAGCAGAAGCAGATGCTCGCCGAGTACATCGCCAACGAGCTCGGACACGAGGTCATCGACCTCGGTCCCGATACCGACGACCGCTGCGATTACCCTGATTTCGGCGAGAAGGTCGGTCGCTGCGTCGCCGCCGGGGACGCCGACCGCGGCGTCTGCGTCTGCGGAACCGGCATCGGCATCGCCGTCGCCGCCGACAAGGTCGCCGGCGTCCGCGCCTCCTCCATCACGACGCCGGAGTTCGCCGAGCTGTTCCGCCTCCACAACGACGGCAACGTCATCGGCCTGTCCGGACGCTTCGTCGAGCCCGAGGTCAACCGCGAGATCGTCAAGGTGTTCCTTGCGACCGAGTTCGAGGGCGGCCGCCACGCCGATCGCGTCGCGAAGATCATGGCGCTCGACTAGGCTCGCCGGCGATCCCGTGCCGGTCGTTTAGACCGGCAGCTCGCTTCTGCATGTCTGGCCCGTGCGCGACCCGGCAACTTTTCCGATAGGAGACATCATGTCCGTCGAATTCGATACCAGCCGCCTGACCGTCGTCGACCACCCCATGGTCCAGCATAAGCTGACCATCATGCGCGACGAGAACACGGGCTCCAAGCAATTCCGCGAGCTGGTCCGCGAGCTCGCCCTGTTCGAGGGTTATGAGGCGACTCGAGATTTCCCGCTCGAGGACGTCGAGGTGACCACGCCCATCTGCACGACCGTCCAGCGCCAGATCGCGGGCCGCAAGGTGGCCGTCATCCCGATCCTGCGCGCCGGCCTCGGAATGGTGGACGGCATGCTCGACCTGATCCCCGCCGCCCGCGTCGGCCACATCGGCATGTATCGCGACGAGGCGACCCATGAGCCGCACGAGTACTACTGCAAGGTGCCCGGCGATATCGACCAGCGCACCTGCCTCGTCGTCGACCCCATGCTCGCGACCGGCGGCTCCGCGATCGCCGCGATCGAGTACCTTCGCAACAAGGGCGTGAAGGATATCAGGCTGCTCGTTATCATCGCCGCCCCCGAGGGCGTCAAGGCG
Organism: uncultured Collinsella sp.; assembly: GCA_900555585.1. Taxonomy (GTDB): domain Bacteria; phylum Actinomycetota; class Coriobacteriia; order Coriobacteriales; family Coriobacteriaceae; genus Collinsella. The sequence continues at coordinate 2,577 of USLT01000063.1, read as the reverse complement.
GTTCTCGACGCCGATCCCGACGTTCGCATCTTCACGTGCTCCATGGACGAGCGCCTGAACGAGAACGCCTATATCGTCCCGGGTCTTGGCGATGCCGGTGACCGTATCTTCGGCACCAAGTAGGCATTGACCACATCATCAGCAAATTGATGACCCGCCAACCCGACGTTAATAGGCATTCGGGGGTCGCTTGTTGCTCAACGCGCACTGGTCGGCGAATGCGCTGACCAGTGCGAAAATATTTGATTGAAATGAGCGGGCAACTGCCTACAATAGGGTTTCAAGCGCTCGCGGCACCCTCAGTGATGGGGGTGTTATGCGGCAAGGGGGGAATGATCGTTGTTTGACTCGGAGCTTGCGAGCCATGTTCCGTTCGTTTTCCTCGGTACCGTGCTCGGCGTTTCGGCATTCGGTGTCTTGATGCTTGCCCTCTTGCCAGTCTTGCGGCAAAAGAGCAGGGTGAGCCTACCTAAGGGCTTCATCGCCATCATGGTATCCTTTGCGATGCTGAGCCTGGGCGCCGTCGCGGCCTTCGTGGTCTCACAGGAGCATGTCGTCACGTTCCTCGTGGGAGAGCTGCTGGGCCTCTTTGCTTGCTGGGCGCTTCTCGCCGTGCGCTGCATGACGGGCGGCAGGCAATGGTAGTTGCGAGTCCGCGCATCGTGAGCGGGCGAACAAAAGGAAGGTGAAACCTTGGAAGCGTTCGATAAGCTGCCAGCCGAGATCAACCATCTCGTCTCGAGTTTCAGCTCGATTCCCGTGGTCGGCGACCTGATGCATGGCGTTACCCAGTACACGTTCTGGCTGATCATCTCATCGATCGTCCTGCTTGTCTTGATGTTCGCCTTCTCGCGTCGCGTCTCCGTGGTGCCCCGCGGCAGGTTCCAGAACGCCATGGAGTTCGTTTTGGAATACCTCGAGAACGACGTGGGCGTCGGCATCCTCGGTAAGGAATCCTGGCGCCGCCATCTTCCCTTCCTGGGCACGCTGTTCATGTTCATCGTGGTGAACAACATCGTGGGCATCATCCCGGGCATGAAGCCGGGCACCGGCACCATCTCCACCACGGCTGCGCTCGCCGTCGTCGTATTCATCTACTTCGTGCGCGTGGGCATGAAGAATCATGGCGTGTGGGGATACATCAAGAGCCTCGCCCCTTCGGGCGTCATGTTCCCGCTGAACATCCTGATCTGGCTCATCGAGCTCATCTCCACTCTGCTTCGTCCCATTACGCTGGCCGTCCGTCTGTTCTGCAACATGTTCGCCGGCCATATCGTTCTCGGCTCGTTCGCGCTCATGGTGTCGCTCTTCGCCGAGCCGCTGATCGCGGAGATCACCGCTGCCAACGTCCTCGGCGCCCTGCCGTCCGTTGTGTTCGCCGGAATCCTGTTCGTCATCTACGCGATCGAGATCTTCGTCGCCTTCGTTCAGGCGTACGTCTTCACCGTCCTCACCGCCGTCTACATCCAGGGTGCAGAGGCTGAGGGCCACTAAGTTTGGATACCAGACGCAGGCGTATGGCTTGCGTTTGATATAGGTATCGTGTTCAAAGTGCGCCGATGGGCGGCGCATGAACTCAAGGAGGAATCGTGGGAGTTATCGGTTACGGTCTCGGTGTTATCGGCGCGGGCGTTGCTATCGGCCTTGCTGCATATGGCGTTGCAAGCGCTATGGCGCGTCAGCCCGAAGTTCAGGACCGCGTCTTTACCGTCTTCATCATGGCGGCAGCCTTTGCTGAGGCTCTGGCCCTCATCGGCTTCGTCGTTGCACTGGTCGTCAAATAGCCAGGTGTTCCACTGGGACGCCAGGCTTCAGATTCCGAGGGGGAGTCATGAAGAACGTTACACGCGCAGGCATCATGCTCGGGGCCGCCGCCTCGGTGCTGAGTGCGCCCGCCCTGGCATTCGCTGAGGGTACGGAGTCGAGCGGCGGTGCGGATATCCTTATCCCCAAGATGGCCGAGTTCGTCCCCGCGCTCGTTATCTTCCTCATCATCTGGTTCTTGCTCGCTAAGTTCGTGTGGCCCAAGATCATCTCGGTACTCGACGCCCGAGAGCACAAGATCGAGGACAGCATCGAGGAGGCCGACGCCACCAAGGCCGAGGCGGCCGAGATCCGCGAGGAGGCCGACGCGATCGTCGCTGAGGCGCGTCGCAAGGCTTCCGAGATCGTGCTCGATGCCCGCGGGGACGCTGAGAAGGAGCGTGCGCGCATCGTCGCGGCCGCCCATGGCGAGGCCGAGGAGATCATCGCCAAGGCGCATGAGCGCGCCGACGACGAGCTGAAGCGCGCCTATGCATCCGCTACCGACACGATCGCGAAGATGTCCGTCGCCGTTGCCGGCAAGATCGTGGGCGAGACCCTCGCCGACGACGACGCCAAGCAGCGCGAGCTCATCAAGAAGTATCTGACGGAAGTGGGCGACCTCAATGGTCGATAAGCAGATCAGCGAGCGCCTGGAGAAGCGCAAGCTCGAAACCTATGCTCGTACGCTGCTCGAGGCTGCTAAGACTGAGGATCGCGTGTACGAGAACCTCGTCCCCCTCAAGGCAGATGCCGAAGCGAGCCCCGAGGTCC
>USLT01000062.1 GCA_900555585.1 uncultured Collinsella sp. | reverse complement strand
GCCGGAACGGATATCGCCAGCGCGAGCGCCACGCCGCGCCAGAGATGCTTGAAGTCCTTGATGAGTTCCACGTCGCCTTGCCTTTCCATGGTCGCGTCCGGCGGCGCGGGACCCGCCCGCCGCGCCGGCACATGAGTTTTTGCCTGGTTCCAGGTTACGACCTCTGCTTATAATGATTTCGTCATAGTAGGTTATCGTGCGATAACGATTTCTTATGCGTTGAGGAGGCCCCGTGCTCGACTACCGCACGCACACGTTCCTCGAGGTCTATCGGCACCGCAGCTACACGCGGGCAGCGGAGGCCCTGCTCATCACGCAGCCCGCCGTCTCCCAGCACGTTCGGCAGCTCGAGGCGCATTACGGCTGCGCCCTGTTCGCCAAGACGGGCCGCGGCATCGAGCCCACGGCCGCCGGCGACCTTCTCTACCGCAGCCTGCTGACCATGGAGAACGACGAGTCCCGACTGCGCGAGGACGTCGCCCGCCTGGTAGGGGCGCCGTCCGGATCGGACGCCGCCCCCTTGCGGTTCGGCTGCACGCGCACGATCGCCGACTTCATCGCGCCGAGGCTCGTGTCCTCCCATCTGGCGAGCCATCCGGACGCGGGCGTGACGCTGCTGGCGGGAAACACCAGGGACCTCGTCGCGCTGCTCGACGAGGGCGATATCGACTTCGCCCTCGTCGAGGGGTCGTTCGACCGCCAGCGCTTCGGATACGCGGCGCTTTCCCGCGAACCCTACGTCGCGGTCTCCCGCGCGGCCGACGCGCCCCGCCCGCGCTCCATCCGCGACCTGCTCGGCGAGCGCCTCGTCCTGCGCGAGGCGGGATCGGGGACGCGCGAGATCCTCGAGAAGCACCTCGCCGCCCGCGACCTTTCCGTCTCCGACTTCGCCGGCGCCATCGAGCTCGAGAGCATCCCGACCATCAAGGCGTGCGTGAAAGCCGGCGCTGGCATCACCTTCCTGTACCGGGTCGCCGTAGAGGAAGAGCTCGCGCACGGCGAGCTCTTCGATATAACCCCGCCCGACTTCGAGGTCGAGCACGATCTATGTCTCATCTGGCAGCGCGGCAGCAGGTACGCCCAGCGGTACCGCGCCCTCTGCGGCTCCTGGCGAAAGCTGCTCTAGGCGGCCGTCGCGGGATCGGCCTGTCTGCGCGGGAACGTCGTCGCCAGGGCGATGAGCGCGATGACGGCGACGACCCCCATGGCGCTCGACGCCGCGTCGGAGCGGACGCGGGCGTTCGTCTCGGCCAGGTCCTCGAGCTGCTCGCCGGAGACGCCGAGTCGCTCCATGCGGGCGACGAAGGCGCCGTTGCCCTCGTAGGTGTAGACCTCCTCGACGAGCGCCTCGCGATGCGCGTCGTCGATGCCGGGCAGCTGCGCGGCGTGCGCGCTCAGGCCGCTGTTCATGGCGATGAGCAGCACCGAGCCGACCGCAGCCGAGCCGAGCGCGAGGCCGAGGTTTCGCGCCGCGCCCTGGATGCCGCCGGACTGCTGCGAGTCGCGGGCGGGAACGGCGGACGCGACGATGTTGTTGGCTTGGGAGTTCACGAGGCCGACGCCGATGCCGGCGAACAGGGTGCCCGCGACCATGATCGGGCTCAGGACGGAATCGCGGACACCCGCCGCCATGCAGGCGCACGCCAGCGCGATGCAGACGTAGCCGGCGCGGACCAGCGCCCAGTGGTTGATGTCGGGCCATTTGCGGGGGATCACCATCGCGAGCACCAGCATGGGGACGCCGGAGATGATGCCGAGCAGCGCCGTCTTGGTCGCGTCGAGGCCGACCACCAGCTGGTAGAAGGAGGTGGCGACGAGCCCCTGGGCGCCCATGTAGAAGAACGGCAGCGCGATGGCGACGACGCCGGCGCGGACCTGCGGGTTGGTCACGAAGGAGCGCGGCAGGATCGCGACCCCGCGACGGCTCTCCATCCACTTCTCGAGCGGAATGAGGGCGACCAGCAGCACGGCGCCCACGCCGACGATGGGCAGGGCGGGCGAGACGCCGGCGACGGTGAAGGGGGCGGACGGAAGCGGGTCGACGACGCCCCAGACCGAGACGCGGGAAAGGCCGTACATGACCATGAACAGGCCGAGCGAGGCCACCACGGCGCCGGGGACGTCGAAGCGGGCCGTGCCGAACTCCCTCTCATGGGGCAGCAGGGTGCTCGCGAACAGCAGCAGGGCGAAGTAGACCGCGATGACGCCGAAGGTGAATCGATAGCCCACGGTGTCGATCAGCAGGCCGAGGGCGATGGGGACGATGGTGGCGAACGCCGCCGACGAGGCGATGACGCCGTAGGCCTGCTTGCGCCGCTCGCCCTCGAACAGCATCGGCACCATGCCGAGGACCGAGGGGATGATGAGGCTCGCGCCCAGGCCGGCCAGCAGGCGGCCTCCCCAGATCAGCAAGTCGATCGACGGGGAGAACGCGCAGAAGAGCTCTCCTGCGCATACCAGCAGCAAGCCCATCCTGAACGTGCGCGACCAACCGATCACGATGCCCAGCAGGCCGCTCGCCAGCATGAAGGTGCCGGCCATGAGCGAGTACACGGTGCTCGCCAGCTGCACCTCGGCCACCGAGCAGCCGAACACCCGCAGCACCTCGGCCGTCGCGAGCGAGAACGCGCCGTTCTCGGCAGACGTGCCGACCTGTGCCAGCGCGAGCACGAACAGCGCCACCAGCGGGCTCGCCTTGGCGCCCCCGTTACGCGAATCGTTCATGATGTCCCCCGTCTTCTCCAGCTTGACTTCAGGGCTATCCACGGCTCCGTCATCTAAGACACCTCGTGCAGTTCGCGAGGAATCCGCTATTTCTACAGAGCCCTTTCCATTCGTTGTTATATACACTATACGTGAGCAAATTATGCCGTTTTGCAGGTATTTTGCCGTTGTTGCGGCAAATATTTACATGGAGCGATTCAATGGGCATCAACCGTAGACAGGTCAAGATCATCAACCTTCTCCTCGCCTCCGATCGCTTCATCCCAACCGCCGAGCTCGCGCGCGGCGCGGGCTGCTCGGAGCGGACCGTCCGCAGCGACACCCGAGCCATCAACGCCTTCCTCGAGCGCAACGGGCTCGCCGCCCGCACCGACTCCAAGCGCGGCAACGGCATACGCCTGCGCGCCAGCGCGGCCGATCGCGAGCGCGTGCTCGATATGGTGGAGGAGCGCGCCCTGGCCGTCGACGCCGCACTCGACCGCTTCTATCGCGGCATGCTCCTGATCACCTGCGACTACAACCAATCTTACACGGTCGACTCGCTCGCCCGCGCCATCTTTACCAACAAACAACAGGTGCAGGAGGACCTCCAGGCATGGGGAGACCTGCTCGCCCCCTACCGCGCGGCCATCGTGCGCGGGCGGCACCTGTCGGTCGAGGGACCGGAGGAGTTCATCCGGTTCTTCATCGTCTACCACCTCTTCGAGCTCGCCTCGACCGCGATGAAGCGGCGCATCGAGCCGCGGATCTTCGGCACCGACGAGGAGACCGGCAACCGGATCTTCTTCAACCTGCAGATCTCGCGCATCGAGGAGGCGATGGGAAAGCCGTTCACCGACAACGCCCGGCACCAGATCGCCGTCTACCTCCAGATCATGGTCTTCCGCATCAAGGCCGGACACACCATCGGCGGCTACTCCACCTCGGTGGCCCCCATGTTCGAGGAGCTCGCCAACGATATCGAGGAGCGCTTCGGCATCTCGGTCGCCCCCAGCGAGCGGATCATCATCCGCGACCTCTTCACGGTATCGACGCGCCGCTGGACCCCCGACTTCCATGAGACGTTCACGCCCGGCGACGAGGGCGCGCGCATCGCCGCGACGATGCTCGATGCTCTCGGCGAGCGATTCGGGCGCAAGCCCCCCTCCTACCTCGAGAAGCCGCTCGCCGCACTCACCGAGGCGGCCCTCACGCACGTCCGGCTCGAGCGCTCGATCTCGCTCCCGAGGGAGAACACCTGGGCGGTCCGATTCGAGAACATGACGAGCTTCCTGCGCCTGTCCGAGGTCGTCCGCGACACGCCCGGACTCTCGGACATCTCGTTTTACGAGACCGACTGCACGCGCATCGCGATGCTGTTGCTCAGTTACCTCGACGGCCTGGCGACCGACGACCTCTGGAACGTCGGCCTCGTGGTCAACTGCGGCATCGAGCAGGTCTTCTACGCCCGCGACCGCATCGAGCGGCTCATCCCCTGCACCCGCATCCAGCGCGTCATGACCGAGGAGGAGTTCCTCAACGAGTCCTCCGACGGACCCATCCCCGGACTCGACCTCTTCATCTCCTTCGACCCCATCAAGACGGACCTCCCGCTCGCGGTCATCAGCAACGCGATCTCCGACGTCGATCGGGTGCGCATCAACGAGGTCATCGTCCGCCTCGGCAACCCGCATACGATGCTGCCCGTCGCCCACCTGGCAGACGGCATCATGAGCCGGCCGCTCGCCATCAGGTCCTCCGACAACGTCCGCCGCGAGCTCCATGCCGCCCTCGTCGAGGACGGGCTATGGCGCGGCGCGCTCTCGAGCTTCCCGTCCACGCTCGAGATGAACAGCTTCTACACCGGCGAGTGGATGATCTTCACCGTCTTCTCCGACGACGTCGCCGCCACGGGCGCCATGCGCTACGAGGTCGACATGAACCTCGACTTCACCGGGCAGAACCTCCACCACATCCTGGTGCTCACCGTCTCGAGGGAGGACGAGCGCATCCTTACCGCGCTGGTGCAGAAGTTCCGCGAGCTCGCCCTCGAGGCGGGGCTCGCCCGCGAGCTCGAGCGCGCCTAGCCGCCCGCGTCAGCCCGCCCCCCGCGCCGTATAGCCGTAACCCGTATCAGCCCGGTCCGCACCATGCGGGCCGGGCTTTTTCCACACTTTCGCACCCATGAGAAAACCGGGGCCGCCGCGCATCTTGGATGCGCAGGCGGCCCCGGCGAAGGGGGTGTCGATGCGTTCGACCTCTAGAGGGCTACTCGGCCTTCCAGATGGTCTCGCCCTCCTTGATGGTCTCGAGGACGCGCAGGTCGCGCAGGTCGTCGATATCGACCTTCAGGGGGTTGCTCTCGACGACGCAGAAGTCGGCGAGCTTGCCGACCTCGAGGGTGCCCTTGCGGGCCTCCTCGCCGTACTGGTAGGCACCGTTCTTGGTGATGCACTCGAGGCCCTCGTAGACGGAGATCTTCTGGGACTCGTCCAGCTGGACGCCGCCCTTGGTGACGCGCTTGACGGCGCACCACACGCTCTCGAAGAGGTTCGGGCGCAGAACCGGGCAGTCCGTGTGGAACGTCGGGCGCAGGCCGAAATCGAGGGCGTCGCGGACGGCGGAGACGCGGCCGCCGCGCTCGGGACCGAAGTTCTTCAGGTGCACGTCGGCCC
>USLT01000061.1 GCA_900555585.1 uncultured Collinsella sp. | reverse complement strand
CGCAGGCGCCGCCGCGCAGCCCGCCGCAGCCGTCGCGGGGACCCCGAGCGACGAGGCGTTCGGCGAGAACACCGTGTACTACGCCGGCGACCAGTCGTTCCACAAGACGCTCGTCAAGGCGCTCAAGCACGCCTACGTGAACCCCGTCGCGGACGGGACCGCGGAGATCTACTGCAAGCCCGGCGCCGACGTCGGCGCCATGACGCACGGCCACGTCGCGGGCGACATGGTCATCCATGGCAACGACGCCTACGTGTCGGCGGGCGAGCGAGACCTCGAGATCGACACGTACGCCTACGATCGCACGACGGGAGCAAAGGTCAGCGAACAACAATCCGACCTCGCAAAGGACGTCACCGTCACCGTCAAGAGCCTCGACGGCATCGCCGCCTGGGGCGAGCGCCACACCGCCCACGCCATCAACCTGGTGTTCGAGGACTGCCAAGACATGCAGCGCATCTACTTCACCAACAGGCCCAACAAGGACGGCAAGACCAACGTCTCACTCGACGGCTGCAGCTTCGACGGCACCAACGACGGCAAGCTCCAGGCGAACCCGGGCACCGCGGTGTACTCCAATTCCGACGGCGACATCAAGATCAAGAACACCGCCTTCACCGAGATCGGCGTCGCGTTGAACATCAACCACAAGGCGGCGCGCACGCAGACCATCTCGCTCGAGAGTTGCACCTTCACCGACTGCGCTGCCGCCGACGGCTCCACGGCGAAGGACACCAAGACCTACGGCGCGGCGGTCCGCGTCGTCTCCGCCAAGGGCGCCACCACCAAGCTCTCCGTCACGGACTGCGCCTTCGCCTATAGCGAGGGCAGGGAGAACGTCGGCAACGGCGACATCCTCATCGGCGATGGGCGTTCCGACGCAGCCGCCGAGCAGGGCGTCGTCACCCTCGCCATGACCGGCACCGACGCCGACGTCATGGTCCAGAAGCCCGGCTACTACGCTGCCGACGGCACCGTGGCCGACGAGGCCCAGGGCACCCTGACCGAGGTCCCCGCCGACGCCGTCGTCACCCCGGACGAGGGCGAGCACTTCGAGATCGACGCCCACGACGTCACCGAGATCGTGAACGCCAAGGACGCCACCTGCACCAGCGAGGGCTACAGCGGCGACAAGGTCTGCGCCACGTGCGGCAAGCTCGTCGAGAAGGGCGCCGCGACGCCCAAGGCGGCCCATGCCTACAAGGACGGCGTCTGCACCGCCTGCGGCGCCAAGGACCCCGACTTCGTCGCGCCGCAGCAGCCCGCCGACAAGGAGCCGGCCGGCGATAAGAAGCCCGCGGGCGTCCTCCCCCAGACCGGCGACGCCGGAATGCTCGCGGCACTCGCCGCGATGGCGGGCTCCGCGCTCTGCGGTGCCGGGGCGCTGAGGAAGCGCACGCGCTAGCACCCGCCGCATTCAACCAAGGTAAAACGATGCCCGCGTCCGGAAGCGTTTTGAACTGCCTCCCATTTCTTGGACAAGGAAATAGAAGTCCGAGAGATGGGAGGCCTTCTCATGTCCATCGACCTGAGATTCAGGCACGACCGGTCGACCAGGGAGCGCGCGGCCGAGATGTTCGAGAGGGGGCTCGGCTACAGGTCCGTCGCCAGGGTCCTTGGCGTTCCCGCCGAGGCCGTGAGAGACTGGCTGGGGAAGCACCGAGCGACCGGGAGGGACGGGCTCCTCGCCATGGGTGGAAGACGGGCAAGATACGACTTCGAGACCAAGGTCGCCGCGGCCAGCGCCGTGGTCGACGGCGGGATGGCCAAGCCCGAGGCGATGGACCGCTTCGGCATCGCGAGCGCGACGCCGCTGGAGCGGTGGTGCCGCCTGTACCGCGAGGGCGGCGCCGACGCGCTGAGGCCGAAGCCCAAGGGCCGGCCGAGGGGGTCGGGCGCGAAGGCCGCGCCCAGGACCCGCGAGGAGGAGCTCGAGGAGCGCGTCCGCAAGCTCGAGGCCCAGGTGGCGTACCTAAAAAAATCGATAGCCCTGAAGGCGGAGCTCGGCCTGCTGCCCGGGAGCGGGCGGCGGCCGTAGCGGCGCTTTCGGGGCGCTTCCCCCTGGCCGACCTGCTGGAGGCGGCGTCGCTGCCCAGGTCGACCTACCACTACGCGCTGTCGCACCCCAAGGGGCCCACCAGGCCGGGGCTCCGGCCCAGGGTCGCCGAGATCTTCGGCAGGCTGCCCAACGGCGTCGGCCACCGCCAGATAGCGATGGAGCTGAGGGCCGTCGACGGCGAGCGCATAGCGGACAAGACGGTGCTCAAGATGATGCGCGAGATGGGGCTCGGGTGCGGGATCCGCCGCGAGGCCGACTACCACAGGTACGACTCCTACAGGGGCGTCGTCGGCGAGACCTTCGAGAACGTGCTCGGCCGCGACTTCGCGGCGGACGGCCCGTGGCAGAAGATGGGCACCGACGTCACCGAGTTCAGGTGCTCGTTCGGCAAGGCGTACCTCGCCCCCGTCTACGACTTCGGGAGCAGGGAGATCGTGGCCCACTCGATATCCCTGCATCCCGACCTCGCCCAGCAGGAGGAGATGCTCGCGATGCTGGCGGAGGCGAAGCCCGCGTGGTCGGAGCCGATCATGCAGATGGACATGGGATGGCAGTACCAGCACGCCGACTTCGTCGCGGCGCTCAAGGGGATGGGCGTCGTCCAGAGCATGTCCAGGAAGGGGAACTGCCTGGACAACGCATGCACGGAGGGGATGTTCGGCCATCTGAAGGACGAGTTCCTCCGCGGTCGCGACTGGGACACGTTCGAGGAGTTCAAGGCGGACCTGGAGGACTACATCCGCCACTGGAACAACGTGAGGCGCCAGGTCGGGCTGAAGGGCCTGACCCCGGTGGAGTTCCGGGAGCAGGCCCTTCGGGAGGCCGCCTAGCGGTTATGATTTATCGCGTCCAAGTTTCGGGGCGCAGTTCAAATCGGGCAACGGGGCGGTTTGGTGGTTCGAACACGGGAGCGCGTGCTCATCGAGCCAGACGGCGCGGGCGCGGGCGGCCCGGCCTGCATAGACCGCATCCGCGCCGAGGGCATGCGCGCAGGATGCTCACGCGCCCGCTCCCATGGAGACGACGGGGCTCAGCCCCGCCACGGCGGCCTCGTCGTCCGCGAGCGCCGCGAAGGCCTGCTCCATCTGCGTCTCCACCGCCTCCGGGGCCGTACCGCCCTCCGTGGTCCGGGCGGCCACGATGGCGTCGATATCGAGCGCGCCGGCTATATCCTCGTCGAACAGGTCGCTCGCCTCCCGCAGCGCGGACAGTGGCAGATCGCCCAGCTGGCAGCCGAGCTTGTCGCACTCGAGCACCAGCCGTCCGACGACGGCATGCGCCTCTCGAAACGGCATGCCCTTCTTCGCAAGGTAATCCGCGACGTCGGTAGCGGCAAGATGGCCCACCGCGCACGCCGCGCGCATGCGGTCGGCGTTCACCGTCATCGTCTCGACAATGCCCGCCATGATCGAAAGGCATTGGACGAGCGTGCGGGAGGAATCGAGCGCGCCCTCCTTGTCCTCCTGCAGGTCCTTGTTGTACGCGAGGGGCAACCCCTTGCTGGTCACCAGCAACTGCAGCAGGTTTCCGTAGACGCGACCGGTCTTGCCGCGGATGAGCTCGGCGAAATCCGGGTTCTTCTTCTGCGGCATGATCGACGAGCCCGTGGAGAACGCGTCGGAGAGCGTGATGTAGCCGAACTCGGCGCTGCTCCACAGCACGATCTCCTCCGCCAGGCGCGACAGGTGCATCGCCATGGTCGAGCAGGCGAAGTGCAAGTCCAAGAGGAAGTCGCGGTCGGAGACGGCGTCAAGGGAATTGGGGATGACCCGCGAAAAGCCCATCGCGCGCGCCGAGGCGTCGCGATCCAGCGGATAGGTGGTCCCGGCGAGGGCGGCGGCGCCCAACGGCGACGCGTCGGCGGCGTCGAACGCCGCCAGGAGCCGTTTGAAATCACGGGTAAACATCCAGGAATATGCCAGGAGGTGGTGCGAGAGCAGCACGGGCTGCGCGTGCTGCAGGTGCGTCATGCCGGGCAGGACCACGCCCCCGTGCGCCCGGGCCGACGCGACCAGCACGCGGCGCAAGCGCAGGTTCGCCTCCATCAGCTCCTTGCAAAGCGCCTTGGCCGCCAAGCGCGTATCGGTCGCGACCTGGTCGTTGCGCGAGCGACCGGTATGCAGGCGCTTGCCCGCCTCGCCGATCCTCCTCGTGAGCTCGGCCTCGATCGCCATATGGATGTCCTCGTCCTCGATATCGAACGAGAACTCGCCCGCATCGATCAGCGCCTCGATCTCATCCAGGCCCCCGTCGATCGCACGTAGATCGTCGCCGGAGATGATGCCCTGCGCGGCAAGCATGCCGGCGTGCGCGCGCGACCCCGCGATATCCTGCCGATACAGGTGCTTGTCAACGGGCAGCGATGCCCCGAACTCCTGCGTCGAGGCGTCCACGCCACCCTCGAACCGTCCGCCCCATAGCGCCATCTGCGTCCATCCTTCCCTCTCGAGCGTCATCCCGCTCGCTCCCGCCCGCGCCGTACGGACCCTAATAATTCACCACCTGGTCTGCCATCTGCTGCGAAGCTGCGGCGCTGCCGTCCAGCACGCCGAACACGGGAGCGGCCGGCGAGGCGCCCGCCGCAGGCTGCGCATGCTTCATCGCCCAGGTCTTCACCGAAAGGCCCTGGATGTCGATGAAGCCCTTCGCGGCCTTCTGGTCGAAGGCGTCGTCGTTCTCGTACGTCGCGAGGGCGGGGTCGTACAGCGCCGCCTCGCTCTTACGGCCCGCGACCACGCAGCCGCCCTTGTAGAACTTGAGGCGCACCGCACCCGTGACACCCTGCTGCGTCGCGCCCATGAAAGCGTCCAGCGCCTGCTTGAACGGGCTGAACCAGCGGCCGTTGTAGACCTGGTCGGCCCACTGCTGCTCCAAAGCGAGCTTGTGGTGGAGCACGTCGCGCTCCAGGCACAGGTCCTCGAGCGCCTTATGGGCCTGGATGAGTGCGAGGCCCGCCGGCGCCTCGTAGCACTCACGGGACTTCAGGCCCACGTAGCGGTTCTCGATCATGTCGATGCGCCCGTAGCCGTTCGCGCCGGCGATGCCGCTGAGCTTCGCGACGAGCTCCGCCAGCGGGAGCTGCTCGCCATCCAGGCTCGTGGGGATGCCCGCGGTGAAGCCGACCTCGACGTATTCCGGGGCGTCGGGGGCGTCGACGGGATCGACCGTCATCGTCCAGATGCCCGCCGGCGGTTCGGCCCAAGCGTCCTCGAGCACGCCCGCCTCGATCGCGCGGCCCCACAGGTTATCGTCGATCGAATAGGGCTTGGCGATGCTCTGGTCGACCGGAACCCCATGCTTCTGCGCATAGGCGATCTCATCCGGGCGCATCCCCAGGTCCCACTCGCGAACCGGGGC
>USLT01000060.1 GCA_900555585.1 uncultured Collinsella sp. | reverse complement strand
CGTGCTCGTCGGTGAAGCGGTAGAGGGGCGTCGCCTGCTTGGCGGCGCCGATGATGAACTTGAGGACGGGCTGGTCGCGATAGGCGAGCAGGACGGGGCCGGTCTGGCATCTGAGAGCGCGGACGTGGTCGGCGCGGTCGCGCTCCTTGTCCTCGCGGGTGAGCTCGTGGCGCTTGATGACGCCCGACTCGTACTCGTCCACGGAGCAGACGGCGACGAGGCCGGTCTGCGCGCGGCCCTGCCGATCGAGCTCGTAGATGTAGTAGCACATGCCGGGGTCGCGCAGCAGGGTGCGGTCCTCGAGCCGCTCGCGCAGCAGCTCGGCGGCTCGCTGGTAGACCTCGGGCGCGTGCATATCGTGGCCGGGCTCGAACTGCGTCTCGGGGCGGTCTATGTTCAAGAACGAGAGGGGCCGGTCCTCGACGTACGCGGCGGCCTCGTCGCGGCTGAATGCGTCGTAGGGGAGCGAGGCCACCTCGGCGGCGTGCTCGGGGACGGGGCGTATGCAGGGAAAGGGCAGGGCTTTCATGCGGATCCTCTCGTGGTGGGCATGGCCGACGCGGCATGGCCGATGCTGGCGCGGTGCGGTATGGATATCCTACCGCGCCGTAACCCGCCGACCAACCTCTAGTTTTCCGTCGACCCGCGCGTGCCCCGCTGTCCGAGCCGCTCGAACTTCTCCTTATCGGTATCGGCCATGCCCTGGTCTCCGGCCCGCTGGCGCTTGTCGTGCAAGGGGGCGTCCGGATCGTTCCAGAGCCTCTCGGCGACCGGCTCCCATGCCCGCGCCGCGGGGACGGTCTTGCGGCGCAGGTCCTCGGGCGTCTCGGGCTCGACGAGGTCGGTGCCGTGCGCGCCGGACTCCGCGACCATGCGCCCCAGGTCGTAGGGGTTCTCGAGCATGGGGCACGGCCGCAGGTGGTTGTCGTTGAAGGGCTGCCCCTCGTAGTACTTCATGAACAGCGGCGACTGCAGGGCCTCGAGCAGCGTCGCGTCGTGGATGTTGGCGTTGCTGTAATGGATGAAGACGCACGGCTCGACGTCGCCGGCGGCGTTGATGTGCAGGTAGCGCCGCCCGCCGGCGATGCAGCCTCCCACGAACTCGCCGTCGTTTTGGAAGTCCATGGTGAAGATCTCCTTCTTGGAGCGCATGTCGCGGACGAACCGGTACATGCGCTCGCGCTGCTCGGGCGTGGGGATGAGCTGCGCGGGGGAGGAGGCGCCGACGGGCATGTAGTGGAAGTACCAGCAGAAGAGCGCCCCCTCGCCGATCATCCAGTCGATGTTCTCCTCCGTCGCGACGGTGTCGGCGTTGTCGCGCGTCCAGCAGCACGAGATGCCGAAGGGCAGGCCGTGGGAGCGCAGCAGCCCCATGGCGCGCTCGATCTTGGCGTAGGTGCCCGCGCCGCGGCGCGCGTCGGTGGTGCGCTCGTCGCCCTCGGCGGATATGGCGGGAATGAAGTTGGCGACGCGGATCATGTCCTGGCAGAACGCCTCGTCGATGAGGGTGGCGTTGGTGAAGCACAGAAACGCGCAGTCCGGGTGCATCTCGCACAGCTTGATGAGGTCGGCCTTGCGGACGAGCGGCTCGCCGCCGGTGTAGATGTACAGATGGCAGCCGAGCTCCTTGCCCTGCTTGATGATGGAGTCGATGTCATCGAGCGTGAGGTTGAGCGCGTGCCCGTATTCGGCTGCCCAGCAGCCCGTGCAATGCAGGTTGCATGCGCTCGTGGGATCGAGCAGGATCGCCCACGGGATGTTGCAGCGGTGCTTCTCGCGCATCTTCTCCTGTTGCGGCCAGGCGAGGATGTTGCCATCGACGATGAGGGTCTTGAGCATGCGCGAGCGGACCTCGGGGTTGAGGTCGAAGACCTTCATCATGAGGCGGTACCAGTTGCTTTTGTTGGAGATCGCGTCGTCGAACGCCTTGCGCTGCGACGGGAAGACCGAATCGGGCACCAGCTTGTTGATCAGCGACATGATGGTCTCGATGTGCTTCTCGGGATCATCGTCGAGGTAGTCGATCAGCTTGTTGAGGGCCGCGCGCTCGGCTGCCTGCGTCAATTCCATAACCGCTCCTTCAATCGATGGATGGGCGGTCGCGGGGCGCTCCCGCTCGAGTCGCGAAGGACGGGACGCGCGCCGCCGCCACCCCTTGCCTTTGAATGGTAACAGTCGGGGAATAAGTAACGAATGTTGATATACAACTGTGTCTGTTCAACGAAGGTGCAGGTACGAGACGAATAACACCCAGAGGACGACGGGCCTGTTGACGATTCGGGACGGGTTTTCGCGATGCGCGGTAGGGCTCCTAGACGGATCGCCGATACCGCGAGGCCTCGAAGTCGCGCAGGCATGCCGCGAGCGCCTCGACGGACTCCAGGGTCACGGCGTTGTAGATGCTGGCGCGAAGCCCGCCGACTGCCCGATGGCCCTTTATGTTGACGATGCCGCGCTCCTCGGCGTAGTCGATCAGCGCGGCATCGAGCTCGGGCGAGGGGGTGCGGAAGGTGATGTTGGAGATGGAGCGCGAGCCGGGGCTGGCGATGCCGCGGTAGAAGCCGCTGGCATCGATGAGGCCGTAGAGAATCCGCGCCTTGGCGGCGTTTCGCTCCCGCATGGCTTCCAGCCCGCCGGCTTGCTCGACCCAATGGAGCACCTTGCCGCATGCGTAGATGCCGAAGGTGTTCGGGGTGTTGAGCATCGACCCCTTGTCCGCCTGGAGCCGATAGTCGAGGTAGCTCGGGCAATAGGGACTCGCGGGGCCGTCGGCGAGGAGGTCGTCGCGGATGATCAGGACCGTCGTCCCCGCGGCGCCGGCGTTCTTCTGCGCCCCCGCGTAGAGCATGCCGTAGCGCTCGACCTCGAGCGGCATGGAGAGGAAGCAGCTCGATATGTCGGCGACAAGCGGGACGTCTCCGAAATCCGGGAGGGCGCGGTACTGCGTCCCGTAGACGGTGTTGTTCTGGCAGATGTGCACGTAGTCGAGGTCGAGCGAGCCCGCGCGCTCCATCGCGGCGGAGAGGTCGGGGATCCGGTCGAACCCGGTCGCCTCGCTGCTCGCGAGCGCGATCGCGTCCCCGTAGCGCCGCGCCTCCTCCCAGGCCTTCTTGGCGAAGACGCCGCTCACCAGGTAGCCGGCGCGTCCCCGTCTCATGAGGTTCAGCGGGACCCCTGCGAACTGGAGCGTGGCCCCGCCCTGCAGGAACAGCACGCGATAGGAGTCCGGGATCCGCATGATCCGGCGCAGCGCCGCCTCGGCGTCGTCGGCGATCGCCTGGAACGCGGGGGACCTATGGCTCATCTCCATGACGGACATGCCGGTGTCGCCGCATTCGATCAGCTCGTCTCGCATCTGCTCGAGGACGGGGCGGGGCAGCGATGCCGGCCCCGCAGAGAAGTTGTGCACGCGCGCCATGGTCGGGTCCTGTTCCTTCCGGTCGGTTTGGAGACGGTGCCACTCTAGCAAAGCGAGGTAACGGGTTTGTTTCGAAGCTGCGCGGCGCCTCGGCAAACGGGGGTACACTAGATGAATCAAGGATTGACGCACCCGGCTGGAGGCAACATGGCGGTATACGTGACGTCGGATATCCACGGGCACCTGCGGGCGCTGGACCGCGTGCTGGAGATGGCGCAGCCCGGGGCGGGGGACCGTTTGGTCTTCATGGGCGATATGGTCGACCGCGGGCCCGACCCGATCGGCGTCCTGAAGCTCGCGCGCGACCACCCCGGGGCGACCGTGCTGATGGGCAACCACGAGCAGCTCTTGCTGGGTGCCGTCGCCGGTGGAGACGAGGCGGACACTCTCATCTGGCAGAGCAACGGCGGCTACGTGACGTCGTGCGCCCTGGACGGGCTTCCCGCCGAGGAGGCCGCGGGCCTCGTCGATTGGATCGCCGGCCTGCCCGCCTTCGCCGTCGCAGAGGTGGATGACTCGCGCCTTCGCGGCCGGGTCCGCCGCCGGCCCTACATCCTCGTGCACGCCGGCATCGATGCTCCCGCGGCCCGCGCCGAGCTCGACGCCATGGGCGTGCAACCCGGCCGCCTGGGCGGATATGGCGACGCGACGTCGGACGAGCTGATGCGCATGATGTCCTCGCAATCCGAGGAGGACCTCCTGTGGATCCGGGGTGACTTCTGGGCGAGGCCCACGGGGCTCGTCGGCGGCGACGGGCTCGGCCCCGTCGTGGTCGCGGGCCACACGCCCTCCGTCTCGCTCGCCCGCTACGCGCGCCTGATGTGCAGCCCCGGGATCGACGAGAACGACCACGGTCGCATGGTCGAGGTCGGGCCCACGAGGGACACGGGCGGCGAGGCCGACCGCATCTGCGTGGATTGCTCCGCTGCGGCGGGCTATCCGTTCGGGCGGGTCGGCATCATGCGCCTCGAGGACCGCCGGGTCTGGTATGCGGATGTGGAGGAAGGCGAGTAGGTGCTATTCGCCGCCCTCGGCGCGCTAGCCGAAGGGGTTGCGCTCGCGGGTGATGGCGCGCCGGATGTTGACGTACTCGAGTACCAGCAGGACGAGCAGGAGCGCCATGACCGCGAGGTAGCTAATGACGGCGCCGAGCAGCCCGAGCAGCGCGACTAGCACCAGGGGAGCCGCGACCGACGCCGCGAACGACACGAGGTACAGCTTCATGACGTCGCCCTGGCGCCGCAGGACGGTGACGATGGCGTAGAGGAAGTCGATCGCCGCCGTCACGCCGCCCGCCGCGACCATGAGGAGGGCGTGCAGGCGGAATTGCTCGAAGTCCAGCCCGTACATGAAGCCCATCACCGGGATGCCGATCCAGCCCATCATCGCGGCGGTACCGGCCGTCAGCACGAGGATGACCCCCATCACGGCGAGGACGACCAGGTCGAAGCGCCGCCGCTTGCGGGGATTGGACCAGATGCTCGCCAGGCGCAGCAGCTGGGGCTTGTAGACGAAGCCGATCGTGAGCAGGATCCCCTGGGCGGGGAAGAACAGCGCGTTGAAGTAGAGCTGGTTGTCGTAGGGGAGCATGCCCTCCATCACGAACTTGGGCATGCTCTCGATGAGGTTGAACAGGAAGAGCGCGGCGAAGAGCGGGAAGCAGCCCTTGAGCAGGCCGCCCACCTCGCCGACGTCCCAGCGGCGCGACTTCTCGGTCTCGAGCAGCGCGAGCGGGATGCTGAGCAAGACGAGCGACGCCACCGCCGCGACCGCCATGGCCACCGCGGCGACGGCGAGGCTGCGCGTCAGGAACAGCGCCACGGAGAAGGCCGCCGCGGCGGCTGCGGAGCGTATCGTCTGGCTGATGCCCGCGAGGTAGAGCTTGTCGGCCTGCTGCAGCCGTCCCTCGTACACGTCCGCGAGACCGTCGACGATCTTGTAGACGTACACGCCGACCGAGGCGGTCGCCATGTAGGCGTCATACCCCCTGAGGGAGACGTAGAGGACGCCGGCGAGCAGCGCGATCGCGCTC
>USLT01000059.1 GCA_900555585.1 uncultured Collinsella sp. | reverse complement strand
ATCTGTTCACCTGCGATATGGCCGTGGCCGATGTCGACCTCGACCGCCTGATGGCCGAGCGCCGGCGCTCCACCACGTGGGGCTCGCCGTCTGCCGGCGGGCCGGCGGGCCAGGTGGTTGCGTTCTCGTTCGCGGGCTCCGACGGAGTCCGCGCGGCCCGCGAGACGGCTTCGGACGATATGGTCGAGAGCGTCGACCCCGAGGCCGCCGCCGCGGCCTCCAGCTATCCGCTGCTGTACTCCGCGCTCGAGACGGCGCGCGTGGCGCCGCGCAAGCCCTTCGTGCCCGCCGGCGCCGGCGACCTGGCCGAGCGGTGCGAGACCATCTTCAACCTGCAGGCCGCGGGCCTGAAGACCCGCCTCGCGCACACGTCCACCCGCTCCGCCGTCATCGGGCTCTCCGGCGGCCTCGACTCTACGCTGGCGCTGCTCGTGACGGTCCGCGCGTTCGACGCGCTCGGGCTGCCGCGCACGGGCATCCACGCCGTGTCCATGCCCGGTTTCGGCACGACGAGCCGCACCAGATCCAACGCCGAGCGCCTCGCCGAGCACCTGGGCGTCGATTTCCGCACGATATCGATCGCCGACGCCGTGCGCGGCCACTTCGCCGATATCGGGCACGACCCCGCCGTGACGGACGTCACCTACGAGAACGCGCAGGCGCGCGAGCGCACCCAGGTCCTCATGGACCTCTCCAACGAGCTCGGCGGCTTCGTGATCGGCACGGGCGACCTCTCCGAGCTCGCTCTCGGTTGGGCTACCTACAACGCCGACCATATGAGCATGTACGGCGTGAACGCCAGCGTGCCCAAGACCCTCGTGCGCCACTTGGTCGCCCATGCTGCCGACGTCTTCGGCGGCGATACGGCCGAGACCCTGCGCGACATCCTGGACACCCCGGTCTCTCCGGAGCTGCTGCCGCCCACGGGAGACGGGCGGATCGCCCAGTGCACCGAGGAGCTCGTGGGGCCCTACGAGCTGCACGACTTCTTCTTGTTCCATATGATGCGCTACGGCTTCTCGCCCTCCAAGATCTACCGCATGGCGTGCAGGACCTTCGCCGAGCCGTCCGCCGATGGCGAGCCCTCCTACGAGCCCGCGGTCATCCTGGCGTGGTTGCGTACGTTCTACCGCCGTTTCTTTGCCCAGCAGTTCAAGCGCAGCTGCCTGCCGGACGGCCCCAAGGTCGGATCGGTCAGCGTCAGCCCCCGCGGCGACCTGCGCATGCCGAGCGACGCCTCCGCGGCACTATGGCTCGCCGAGGTCGACTCGCTCGATTGATCCGCGCATCGCCCTCGCGCTCCCCTCAACGAAAAAGGGGCGCCGGGCAAGCGCGCAACGATTCCATGAAGCTCGTATAGGAAGGACCCGCCATGCAGTTCGCCGACAGGCTCGACCTCTTCGGGGCGGAGGTCTTCTCGTCCCTCAACGCCCGCCGTCTCAAGCTCGAGGCTGAGGGGCGCACGACGTACAACCTCTCCGTCGGAACCCCCGATTTCCAGCCCTTCGACCACGTGGTCGATGCCCTGACCGAGGCCGCGCGCGACCCGCAGATGTGGAAGTACTCCCTGCGCGACCTGCCCGAGCTCAAACAGGCGGTCTGCGATTACTATGCGGACCGCTTCGGCGTGCCCGGCATCACTCCCGATATGGTCGCCTCGTGCAACGGCACGCAGGAGGGCGTCGGTCATCTGGGGCTCGCCCTGCTGAACCCCGGGGACACCGTGCTCGTTCCCGATCCGTGCTATCCCGTCTTCGAGGCGGGCGCCAAGATCGCCGGCGCCGAGCTCGCCTACTACCCGCTCAACGCCGAGCACGACTTCCTGCCGTATGTGGCCGGCATCGACCCGCAGGTCGCCGACCGGGCGAAGTACATGATCGTGTCCCTGCCCGCCAACCCCGTGGGCTCGGTGGGCAACGATGCGCTCTACGACGAGATCATCGCCTTCGCTCGCAAGCACGACCTGCTTATCGTGCACGACAACGCCTACTCCGATATCGTCTTCGACGGGCCCGCGGGCGGCACCTTCCTGGCGCATCCCGGCGCGCTCGACGTCGGCGTCGAGTTCTTCTCCCTCTCCAAGTCCTTCAACGTCACCGGTGCCCGCATCGGCTTCATCGTGGGTCGCGCCGACGTGGTCGCCGCCTTCTCCAAGCTGCGCAGCCAGATCGACTTCGGCATGTTCCTTCCCATCCAGAAGGCCGCGGTCGCCGCGCTGACGGGCCCGCGCGACGCGGTGGAGGAGCAGCGCCTCAAGTACCAGGAGCGGCGCGACGCGCTTTGCGACGGCCTGGAGTCCCTGGGCTGGGAGCGCCCCAACGCTCACGGCTCCATGTTCGTGTGGTGCAAGCTGCCCGGCGGGCGCACGGACTCGATGGCGTTCTGCGAGGAGCTGATGGACCGCGCGGGCGTCATCGTCACGCCCGGCGCGAGCTTCGGCCCCTCGGGCGAGGGCTACGTCCGCATGGCGCTCGTCCTGCCCCCGGACGGGCTGCGCGCTGCCGTCGCGGCGATTCGCGAGGCCGGCATCACCGGATAGCGGTCGTTCTCTCCGTCAAGATAAAATCGGCGAACGATGCTTTACGCTCCGCCGATGAGGACTAGAATGGGACCCACCACGGCAGGGCCGCGATGAGTCCCATGCATCGGCTTCGGTCCCGCCTTCGAGAAAGGCATAACAATGGTCAATGACAGGAAGGTCGCCATCGTCGGATGCGGCTTCGTCGGATCGTCCTCCGCCTTCGCGCTCATGCAAAGCGGCCTGTTCTCCGAGATGGTGTTGATCGACGTCGACCGCGACCGCGCCGAGGGCGAGGCCCTCGACATCAGCCACGGCGCCCCGTTCGCCAGCCCCATGAAGATCTACGCCGGCGACTACGAGGACGCCGCGGACGCCGCCATCATCGTCGTCACCGCCGGCGCCGCCCAGAAGCCCGGCGAGACCCGTCTCGACCTCGTGACCAAGAACGTCAACATCTTCAAGTCCATCATCCCGCGCATCCGCGAGGTCGGTTTCGAGGGCATCCTGCTCATCGTCTCCAACCCCGTCGACGTGCTGACCTACGCCGCCATCAAGATGAGCGGTCTGCCCGAGAGCCGCGTCATCGGATCGGGCACCGTGCTGGACTCCGCTCGCCTGAAGGACGCCCTCGGCAACCATCTCGGCGTCGACCCGCGCAACGTCCACGCCTACATCATCGGCGAGCACGGCGACTCCGAGCTCGCGGTCTGGTCGAGCGCCAACGTCTCCGGCGTGCCCCTGCACGACTTCTGCGAGATGCGCGGGCACTTCGACCACGAGGCCGCGCAGGAGCGCATCGCCGACGAGGTGAAGAACGCCGCCTACGAGATCATCTCCAAGAAGCACGCGACCTACTACGGCATCGCCATGTCGGTCAAGCGCCTCTGCACCGCCATCATGCGCGACGAGAAGCACATCCTGCCCGTCTCGAGCCTCATGGTGGGCGAGTACGGCCTGGAGGACATCGCGATCTCCATGCCCACGATCGTGGGCCGCAACGGTATCGAGTGCCGCGTGCCCGTGTCGCTGGACGAGTCGGAGCTGGCCGAGCTCCATCGCTCCGCCGCCGCCCTCAAGGAGGTCATCGCCCAGGTCGATTTCGACGCATAGGTCGAGTCCGATCCAACCGCCGCGCTTTTCGGGGCGCCCGCGTCTTCTCGCGGGCGCCCCGTTCCTTTGGCCCGGGGTCGCGTTCACCCGTCCTTCCGCGCCGCGGTCCGTAAATTGGGTATGATAGGACGCAACGAACCGACGGGAAGGCAGGCCCGTCCCAATTGCATCCAGGAGGTTGCACCCATGGCTCTATTCGATAAGATCCGCAAGACCCTCGGTTTCGGCACCGAGGAGGTCGAGCATCCCAGCGCGGTCTTCGCCACCAGGCCCGACTCGCTGTACGCGCCCATCTCCGGCGTCCTGGTCGAGCTGAGCGAGATCAGCGACGACTCCATCTCCTCCGGCCTCTACGGCCGCGGCTACGGAGTCGTGCCCGTGGGCAACGTGATTTACGCGCCCGCTGACGGCCGCATCGCCGCCACCACGGTGACCAACCACTCCATCGGCCTTCGCACCGATACCGGTATCGAGGTCATCATCCACGTCGGCATCGACACCGTGAAGATGGAGGGCAAGGGCTTCACCCGCCTGGTCGAGTCCGAGCAGGAGGTCAAGGCCGGCCAGCCCATCCTGGTCTTCGACCCCGAGGCCGTCAAGGCAGCGGGCTACGACGACGTGGTGACCATCATGGTCACCAACCCCGACCTGCTCGACTGCGTCAAGCTCGTCGGAGAGTCCAACACCCTCTTCGGCGACCACCCGCTGGTCAAGGTCGGCGACCAGATCATGGTCGTCAAGCGCTAGAGCGCAGGGTAACGTACGCAGAGCGCCGGCGTCGCCGGCAGCAGGGGAGCGCCCTCGGACGTGCAGTCCGGCGGCGCTCCCTTATAGTCAGCCAAGGGGTCATATGAAAGTCAACCACGCAATCCTGCACATCCTCGATTTCGAGTCGGCCGTCAACGTCATGAGCCAGCGCGAGCTGGACCTGGACGCCCGCGCCGTCCGCTCCTTCGTGACCTCGCACCTGCGCCGCGCGCGGACCAGCGGCGATAACAAGCGCGGTTCGTTCGCGGAGGACAGCGCCTTCGCGGAAGAGCTCAAGCGCTTCTTCTTCGGCGAGCGCGACTTCATCGACCTCTCCCAGCAGATCGCCGAGTTCGTCTCCGCCGAGCTCGCC
This sequence comes from uncultured Collinsella sp., assembly GCA_900555585.1. Lineage (GTDB taxonomy): Bacteria > Actinomycetota > Coriobacteriia > Coriobacteriales > Coriobacteriaceae > Collinsella. The sequence continues at coordinate 780 of USLT01000059.1, read as the reverse complement.
AAGGCGGAGAAGGCCGAGTCGACCGACGTCTTCGTCGCCGATTTCGAGGATGACGACGATGTGCGGTGGTTCGCTGTCATGCTGATGGGCAGCCGCATGGCCTTCATGCACGAGGTGGCGCGCGAGGGCGGTGAGGTCCGCAACGATATCGCCCGCCATTACGCGATCCTGCCGAGCCCCTCGCAGAAGGTGTCCTCCTACGCGTTGGTCCGCGCGAGCACCATGGAGGTCGCCTTCCAGGACAAGAAACGCAAGATCGCGGGCGAGGACGTCATGCTCATCCCCGACGGGCTGCTCCAGTGCGATACGGGCGTCTCGGGCAAGGAGGTCATCGACGCCGTCACCCGCGTCGTCGAGCAGGTCGCCGAGGAGCACGGGGCCAACACCGCCGTCGCGCTCGCGAAGGCCAAGGCGGCCGTCGCCGAGGCGGTCGAGGAGGACGAGGAGCTCCCGCCGTGGGACATCGTCGACGAGGCCTTCGAGGACGAGCCCGTCATGCGCGACGCCATCAAGGCGAGCCTGGCGGAGGAGCGCCTGCCCGAGCGCGTCCCCGTCGAGCGCACGCAGGTCGAGCGCGCCGCCGTGCGCAACCACAAGATCCGCACCGACACGGGCATCGAGGTCAGCTTCCCGGCGGAGATGGTCAGCAATTCCGAGTACATCGAGTTCGTCAACGAGCCCAACGGGCTCATCACGCTCGCGCTCAAGAACATCGGCAGCATCGAGAACCGATAGCGCGCAACGTCGCGCCGCCGGTCGGGTGGGCGATAGATGAAGCGA
>USLT01000058.1 GCA_900555585.1 uncultured Collinsella sp. | reverse complement strand
GGGGCGATGGCGCGCGGGGACGCGCGTCGGCGGCCCCGTCCGCGGCGACCTGCGTCTGCGGCCCCTCGGGAGCGGGAAAGACCACCTGGCTTCGCCACGAGGCGGGCCTCGGGTCAAAGGGGCCCGTCGCCTGGGTCTTCCAGGAGGCAAGGCTCGTGGAGGAGCTCTCAGCGGTCCAGAACGCGACGCTGCTCGCCGGCGCGCGGGCGGGCGACGCCGCGCGCGAGATCCTGATGGACCTCGGACTCGGCGATCGCATGGATCGCCCCGTCTCGACGCTATCCGGCGGAGAGCGCAGGCGCGTCGAGCTCGCCCGGGCGCTCGCTGCGCCGTGCGACCTGCTCGCTCTCGACGAACCGTTTGCGGGCCTCGACGCCGAGGCGCGCGACCTGGCGACCGAATGCATCTCCCGGCACCTGGACGGGCGAGAGCTGCTCGTCGCGGTCCACGACCCCGCCGACGTCCGCATCCTGGACCCGCGCGTCATCGAGTTGGGCCGCCCCTGATTCTGCTATACTAGAACAGGTGTTCGTGACTGAGGAGGAGGGCCATGGGGACGTTCGACCGATACGCGCCGTTCATCCAGGATTTCATCTACGACCACGATTGGGAGAACCTGCGCTCGATCCAGGTCGCGGCCGCCAGCGCCATCTTCGATAGCGACGAGAACGTCCTGCTCACCGCGAGCACGGCCTCCGGCAAGACCGAGGCGGCGTTCTTCCCGATCCTGACCGAATTCTGGCAGGACCCGCCGGCGAGCATCGGCGCGATCTACATCGGCCCGCTCAAGGCGCTCATCAACGACCAGTTCTACCGTTTGAACGACCTCTGCGAGGAGGCCGGCATCGCCGTATGGCATTGGCACGGCGACGTGGCGGCGTCGCATAAGCACAAGATGCTCAGGCAACCTTCGGGCATCCTGCAGATCACGCCCGAATCGCTCGAGGCGCTGCTCATGCACAGGCACGCCGTGGTCCCGCGCCTCTTCTGCGACCTGCGATACGTCGTGATCGACGAGGTCCATTCGCTGCTGCGCGGCGACCGCGGCGGCCAGGCGCTCTGCCTGATCGAGCGCTTGGGGCGCATGGCCGGCGTGAACCCGCGGCGCATCGGCCTGTCGGCGACGATCGGCGAGCCCGAGCGCTGCGGCGAGCTGCTCTCGTGCGGCACGGGACGGGGATGCGTGATCCCGCGATTCGAGGAGCCCCGTAAGACCTGGCGGCTGTCGATGGAGCACTTCTACATCACGGGACCGCAGGCCTCCGAGCGATCCCGCACGGGCGACGAAACGGTCGCCGCCGACGTGCTGGAAGTCGAGCGCGTAGACGGAAAGGGCCTCCCCGCGGTAGACGATGAGGAGGTCTCGATCCCGCGCGCCGAGGAGGAGGCCCTGCTCGCACCGACCGACAGCGCCCCGCGCGACGCGGACCCGGGCATCGGCTACATCTTCGAGCGCACCCGCGATGCCAAGTGCCTCGTCTTCGTCAACTCGCGCGAGGAGGCGGAGGCCGTCTGCTCCACGCTGCGCGGCTACTGCGAGGCGCGACGCGAGCCCGACCGGTTCCTCATCCATCACGGGAACCTCTCGTCATCGTACCGCCAGACCGCCGAGGAGCTCATGCGCGACGAGGAGCAGGTCCATACGACGGTGACGACGGCCACGCTCGAGCTCGGCATCGACATCGGCAGGCTCGAACGCGCCTTCCAGATCGATGCGCCCTTCACGGTATCCAGCTTCCTACAGCGCATGGGACGCACCGGCAGGCGCGGGACGCCGCCCGAGATGCACTTCGTCATGCGCGAGGAGCAGCCCGAGCCCCGGACCATGATGCCGGAGAGCATCCCATGGAAGCTCATCCAGGGAATCGCGCTCGTCCAGCTCTATCGGGAGGAGAAATGGGTGGAGCCGCCCGCGCTCGACCGACTCCCCTACAGTTTGCTCTACCACCAGGTGATGGCGACGCTCGCCTCCTGCGGGGAGCTCTCCCCCGCCGAGCTGGCGGGCCGCGTGCTCACGCTCTCCTACTTCCACCGCGTGAGCGCCGACGACCTTAAGTGCCTGCTGCACCACCTGATCGATACCGAGCAGGTCGAGGTCACCGAGGGCGGCGGCCTCATCGTGGGGCTCGCCGGCGAGCGCGTCACCAACTCGTTCAAGTTCTACGCCGTGTTCCAGGAGAACGAGGAGTTCACGGTACGCTGCGAGTCCGCAGAGCTCGGCACCATCGTCAATCCGCCACCGGCGGGCGCATCGCCATCGCGGGGCACTGCTGGCTCGTCGAGGAGGTCGACTGGAAGCGGCACCTGGTCTATTGCACGCAGGTGAAGGGACGCGTCCCGGCGTATTTCGGCGACTGCGCAGGCGACATCAACACGCGGGTGCTCGAGCGCATGAAGCAGGCGCTCGAAGAGCATGCCGCTTATCCCTACCTACTCGGGAACGCGCGGGCACGGCTGGCGCAGGCGCGCCACGTCGCCGAAGGCGCGGGGGTGACCGGGAGGTCCGGCAGGCCCCTTGTCAACCTGGGAGGCGACACCTGGGCGCTCTTCCCGTGGCTCGGTAGCTACGCATTCCTGGCACTCGAGCGCCTGCTCAAGATCAAGTGCGCGAAGGAGCTCGGACTCAAGGGGCTCGATCCGTCGAGGCCCTACTTCATGCAGCTCCGCATGACGGCCGACGAAGAAACCTTCTACGAGGTCGTCGCCGCGGAGGCGGAGGCGGACTTCGATCCCATCGATCTCGTCTACCCCGGGGAAGTCCCCTACTTCGATAAGTACGACGAGATGCTCCCCGCGGAGCTCGTCCGCAAGGGCTTCGCCGAGGGCGTGCTCGACCTCGACGGCATGCGCGAGCGCGTGCTGGGATGGCGCGAGGCGTATTCCCGCACCGGCCAGCTAGAGGTGTAGCGACGAAGGCGGGCGATGGCCGGGTCAGTCCCTGAGGACGGCTCCCAAGAAGTCATCGTCGAAGGGTATCGCGTCGGGGAACTCGACGTCCGAATCCGTGGCGACGACGAGATAGTTGTCCTCGCCGCCGAATTCACCATCGGCACAGGGGATGATATGGACATGCGCGAAAGCGAGCGAAAGCGTTGCCGCGACGTCGCGCAGGAACGACAAGTCGGCGCCGCTCGCGCGGGAGACCACGTTGGCCAGATACACGCCGCCTGGAACCAGACGGCAGCGCACCGCCTGCGCCGCCTCGAGCGTCGCCAGGGATCGGACCGGCTCCCGGCCGCTGAAGCAGTCGTTGATGATCGCGTCATAGCGCGCCGATCCCCGAGCGCGCTCGACGGATCCGTTTGGATAATCCGTCCCAGGAAGGCTTAGCTCGAACAGATCCCCATCATCCTCTATGAAGGAGCGCCCGTCGGCCACGAACGTGCGGAGCCGGTTGCCGCGAGAGCTCTCGGGAGCGGCGAGGCGCGACTCGAGCTCGTCCAAGAAGAACCAGCGGCGCGCGGCGTCGACGACCGCCGGGTCGATCTCGACCACATCGAGCGCGATACGCGACCGCGAGGTCAGCACATGCTTGGGATAGGCAAACCCCCCGCCGCCGAGCATCAGCACCCCGGTCATCCCATGGCCGAAGGTCGACGCCAGCGGCGTCCCCGCGGCAAACATCGCATCGAAGCCGCGATAGTACTCGAACACGGGCTCGAAGCGATGGCCGTCCAGATAGGTCGCGGACTGAAATACGCCGCCGGAGCGCAGGACGCGCACGTTGTCGGCTGCGGTGTAAATGACGGCAGGGCCGGACATGGTCCTGATGGGGTGCGCATCGAGCCGTCGGCGCGCCCATGCCAAACCGGCGCCGATGGACGCCGCGAGCGCCATGGCGCCGACAGCGATGGCGGTCTCGCCCTTACGCCCCATACACCGGCTCCGTCTCGTCGCGATTGAACCCGCTCAGGTCGCGCTGCTGGTAGAGGCCATGGTCTGCAAAGCCAAGGCCCCGGTAGTACTCGCGCGTGCCCACCGCGCTGATGACGTTGACGCGGTCGCAGCCCTCCGCGGCGGCGATCTCGCACGCCCGCGCGACCAGGCGCCTTCCCAAGCCGGCGTGCTGGGCGGCGTCGCCCGCCTCGCCTAGGCGCGCGACGGCTCCGTACACGTGGACCTCGCGGATCATGGCCTCGCCGAGCCGGATGGGCAGCTCCGGCTCGTGGGCAGAGACATAGCCGGGGTTCGGCAAACTCAGCCGCAGGAAGCCGGCGATGCGGTCGCTCCGATCGACCCACTGGAGGAAGCGCTCGCGCGTGTTGGTCGTCTCGTAGGGCACGACCTCGAGGCGCAAGTCATCGATGCTGACCGAGCCGGTACCGACCTCGCGGTAGCGGATCTCGCGCACCGAGCCGCCCCGCGGGAGCCGCTGCTCGACCAACTGGCGCAGGTTCGGCTTCTTGTTGCCCGCCTTGATGTCGTTGGACGAGAAATCGCGGATCATCCGCGAGATACGGCAGAAATCCGGCGTGGCGAGCACATCATGCGCGAGGACGTCCATCAGCTCGTCCTCGGAGTACGGCACCCACTCGCCCGCATCGTGGCGACGGCAGAGGCGCGCGCCCTCGATGAGAGCGCACGGATAGAGCTTGACCTCGTCCGGCCGGAAGGCCGCCTCGCCCATCAAGCGCTCGTAATCGCGCTTGTCGGCCTCCGGAGTCGCCCCGAGCAGGTTGACCATCGCGTGCGCGTGGATCTTGAAGCCGTAGGCGCGCAGCAGCTCGAAGGCGCGCGCGATCCTCTCGACGCGGATACCGCGGTCGTTGGCATCGAGAATCCGCTGGTCCAGGCTCTGGATACCCATCTGCACCTTGGTCGCCCCGAGACGGCGGATCAACTCGAGCGCCGCAGGTCTAACGGCGTCGGGGCGGGTCTCGATGACGAGGCCGACGACGCGATGGCGGGCGGTCTCGTTCGCGCGCTGCTGATCCTCGAGCTCGTCGAGGGTCGCCCGCTGCATGCGCGATGCGGCCTCCCAGGCGGCGCTGCGCCCGTAGAGCGCGCGATAGGCCGCGTTATAGCTGGACTCGCCGGCGTCGATCGACCTCTGGGCGCCCGCCGCTATCGCGGCGAAAGCGGCCTGGTCCCGGGGAAACCCATGGAGGCGATAGAACGCGCGACGCTCGGCGACGCGGGCCGGCAGCCCGGAATCGGTCCCCTCCCCGTCGATATCGGTGGCCATTTGGGCATCCGGCGACGAGAGCTCGCGGGTCGCGTCCCATCCGGCGAGCATCGGATTGGCGGCGACGTCGGCGATGGCGGAGTCGTTCAGCGCCCGGAAGAGCTCGGTGACGAACCATATCTGGTAGTCGCGCGGATAGTCGCTCCACGTGCCGCCCAAGATGATGAGCTCGACCTTGTCGATGGCGTGCCCCATCTGCGACAACGCGGTCAGGCGCGCGGACACCTGCAGGTAGGGGTCGAACCAGTTCTGCTCGGCGCGCTCGCACGCGGGCTCGCCATGCAGGTAGCTCTTGGGCATGCGGATGTCGTTGGGACAGTAGAGGCAATCGCTCGAGCACGGCCAGGGCTTGGTGATCACCGTGATGGTGGCCACGCC
>USLT01000057.1 GCA_900555585.1 uncultured Collinsella sp. | reverse complement strand
GGGCATGACGCTTTCCGAGGTCGGGCGCGAGCTCGGAATCGACAAGTGCATCGTCTTCGGTCCCTCTGAGACGGGCACCGGCGCGCGCGGCATGCATTCCGCCCTCGAGAACGTGTACGAGGCGCTCGTCGGCGCCCTCTACATAGATGGCGGCTGGGATGTCGCCGCGGAATTCGTCTCCCGCACGCTCAAGCCGCATCTGGCTACGGAGCGCGCCGAGCGGCCCGACAACCCTAAGAGCTATCTGCAGGAGTGCGTGCAAGCGGACCGCATGGACGCGCCCGCCTACAAGCTCATCGATACCACGGGCCCCGCTCACGAGCCCACCTTCACCGCCGTCGCCATCGTGGACGGCATACGGCGCGGGCGCGGTTCGGGCTCCTCCAAGAAGGAGGCCGAGGCAGCCGCGGCCCTCGACGCCCTCGACCGCATGGGCTATACCCATAACGGGGTCATTCTCAAGAAAAAGCTGGATTAAGGCAGGCGCCGTGTACCTCAAGTCGCTCACCTTAAAGGGATTCAAATCGTTCGCCGACCGCGCCCACATGAGCTTCGAGCCCGGTCTCACGGTCATCGTCGGCCCCAACGGCTCCGGCAAGTCGAATATCTCCGACGCCATCCTTTGGGTCCTCGGCGAGCAGAGCGCCAAGCAGCTACGCGGCCAGGCGATGGAGGACGTGATCTTCAGCGGTTCCTCCGCGCGCCAGCCCGTCGGCGTGGCCGAGGTGACGCTCGTTCTCGACAACTCCGACCACATGCTTCCCGTCGACTTCAACGAGGTCGCGGTCACCAGGCGCATGTACCGGTCGGGGGAGAGCGAGTACCTGATCAACTCGAGCCCGTGCAGGCTCATGGACATCCAGGACATCCTCCACGACTCGGGACTCGGCAAGGACACGCATTCCATCATCTCCCAGGGCAAGCTCGACGCCATCCTGCAGAGCCGGCCCGAGGAGCGCCGCGCCCTGATCGAAGAGGCCGCAGGCATCTCCAAGCACAAGCGCCGCAAGGAGCGCGCGCTGCGCAAGATCGCCTCGATGGACGAGCATCTCACGCGCGCCCGCGATATCAACCGGGAGATCGGGCGCCAGCTCAAGCCGCTCGAGCGCCAGGTCGACCGCGCGCGCAAGCATCGCGAGCTCTCCGAGCGCGCGCACGAGCTCACGCAGATCCTCGCCGTCGACGAGCTCCGGCGCCTCCAGGCGAGCTGGGCCGACATCGAGAGCGCCTCCCGCGAGGCCGCCGCGTCGCTCGAGCTCTCGCGCTACCGCGTGGCGGAGAAGGAGCGCGAGCTCGAGAAGCTCCAGGTCATGCTCGAGGAGAAGGGTCTGTTCGTCGGAGACCTCGGCGAGCAGCGCCGCCATATGCAGGACGTCGTCGGCCGCATCGGTTCGGATATGCGCTTGCTCGAGGAGAAGGGCCGCAACATGGTCGCGCGCCTCTCCGAGATGCGCGGCACGCTCTCGGGCTCCGAGCACCAGCGCCGCCGCGTCGCCTCCGAGCTCGAGGATATCGAGCGCCAGCTCGACGAGGTCCGCGCCGCGTTGGAGATCGCCCAGGCCGATGTCGACGAGCTCCTTCCCGCCGCCGACCGGCTGCACGCCCGCAGGGTCGAGCTCGACGAGGAGATCTCGGGCCTCAACCGTCGCCAGCGCGACGCGCAGCGCGTCGTGGACGACTCGTCCCTTTCCCTCGCCAAGGTCAGGGAGTCCCTCTCCAACGCTGAGCTGGAGGATTCGATGTACGCCTCGCGCCTCGAGCAGATCGAGGCGGACGCCGAGAACGTCCAGGCCTCCCTCGAGAGCCGCAGGGGACGCGTGGAGGAGCTCGACGCCCTCATAGCGGATGCGCGGTCCCGGCAGGATGCTGCGCGCGAGGACATCCAGACGGCTCGCACGGCGCTGGATGCGCTTCGCCGGAATGAATCCGAGGCGCGCGGCAGGCTGTCGGAGGTCCGCTCGGAGCTATCGAGCCTCCGCAAGCTCGATGCCAAGCTCGGCGATTCCTCGCCGCTCGCCGCCAGGGTCGCCCGCGAGCACGCCGATTCGATCGATGCGCGCCTCGGCGACCTCATCGAGGCGCCCAAGGAGCTCGAGCCCCTCGTCGAGTCCCTGCTTTCCAGCGATATCGAGGCGTTCGTCCTCAATGGGCGCGAGGATCTCGCCGCCATCGCAAGGGGGATCGGATCGGGTGACAAGTCCTCCGGCGAGGCCCTGCTCATGGCGCGCGACGTCGCCTGTCCCGATGGGGCCCCCGGTGCCGCGGGCTACCGCCTCGTCGAGCGACTCCGCGTCCGTGACGGGTACGGCCCGGTCGTCTCGTCGCTGTTGGGCGGGATCTACGTCGTCGACGACGTCGAGGCCGCGCTCGAAGCGCCGGTCGTTTCCGGCGTCGTCTACGTCACGCCCGACGGATGCAAGGTCAGCTCGGGCGGCGTCGTCCGCATCGGCACCGCGTCGGATGCCGGGTCGGGCGTGCTCGAGCGCAAGCGCCGCATACGCGAGCTCGAGGGGCTCGAGCCCGACCTCGCCGCCGTCTTCGAGCACTGCGGAACCAAGGTCGAGGAGGCTTCCTCGGCTCTCGAGCAGTCCAGGGCCGCCGAGAGCTCGATCGCCGGAGAGCTCGCGCGACTCGATGGCGAGCGCAGTTCCGCGCTTTCCGAGATCGGGCGCCTCGAGCAGTCGCTTTCGGGCGCGCTGGCCGAGAGGAAGCAGATCGAGCGCCGTCGCGAGCAGGCCGCCGAGCAGGTTCGCGCCGCCCAGCCGAAGGTCGACGAGCTCACGCGCAAGCGCGACGAGGCCCGGTCCGAGCTGGAGGGGCTCTCGAGCCGCATCGCCGACGCGACGGACGAGCTCGACCGGGTTCGGGCCGAGGACGCCGAGGCCGCCGGAAAGCTCGCGGACGCCAAGGTGCGCCTCGCTCAGTCCAGGGAGCGCCTGCGCAGTCTCACCGTGCGCCAGCCGGAGCTCAAGGGCCGCCTCGAGGGCATCGACCGCCGCATCCGCGCGACCGAGCAGGCCTCGCGCTCCCTTGAGGTTCTGAGGCTTCGCGTCGATCCCCTGCATAACCGCTACCAGGCCCTGTCCGAGCGCGCCATGGATTGGGCGGCGCGCCTGCGCGACCAGGCGTCCATCGAGGAGGCGGATTCGGCGTCCCTCAAGAAGACGATCGAGGACGCCAAGGCCGAGGTCGTTCGGGCCAAGGCCGAGGTCGAGGCAGCCAACGTCTCCGTCAACGACGCCCGCGTCGCGCGCGGAAAGCTCGAGGTCAAGGTCGAGAACGCCGTCAAGGCGATCACCGCCGACGGCCAGACCGTCCTGGAGGAGGCGCTCATGCTGCCCGCGCCCGAGGACCGCGCCGCCGCCGAGCGCGAGCTCGCCGAGCTGGCTCGCAAGATCAACAACCTCGGTCCGGTCAACCAGGTCGCCTTCGAGGAGTACGAGCGCTTGAAGGAGCGCGCCGACTACGTCGAGAGCCAGCTCGCGGATCTTGAGAGCGCGCGCCACGCCCTCACCAAGATCACGTCGGCGATCGATCGCAAGATGCGCAGGCAGTTCCTGATCACCTTCGAGAAGGTCGACCAGAACTTCCGCGAGGTCTTCGCGATGCTCTTCCCAGGCGGCCAGGCGCATCTGGAGATGACCGATCCCGAGCATCCGGCGGATACCGGCATCGAGGTCGTCGCGCAGCCCCGCGGCAAGCGCATCACCAAGATGATGCTCATGAGCGGCGGCGAGAAGAGCCTCACCGCGCTCGCGCTGCTCTTCGCCGTGTACCGCACGCGCACGGTGCCGTTCTACGTGCTCGACGAGGTGGAGGCCGCTCTCGACGACTCCAACCTCTCCAAGCTCATCGGCGCCATCAACGTGCTGCGCGAGAGCACGCAGCTGCTGGTCGTCTCCCACCAGCGGCGCACCATGGAGGAGGCGGACGTGCTCTACGGCGTGTCCATGCAGGCCGACGGCGTGAGCCGTGTGGTAAGCCAGAAACTTGATCGCGAAACCGGAAAGGTCGTGAACGCGTAAATGGGATTCTTTGACGCACTCTCCCGAGGCCTCGAGCGCAGCCGCGAGCGCCTGAACGAGATCTTCTACTTCGGCGGCGAGGTCGACGAGGACTTCTGGGAGGACCTCGAGGACACGCTCGTCATGGGCGACATGGGCGCCGAGATCGCGATGCAGGTCACCGACGACCTGCGCGACGAGGCGGCCCGGAAGAACCTCAAGTCCGCCGAGCAGCTGCGCGGGGCCCTGGCGGCCCGCCTCTCGGAGGTCTTCGTGCAGCCCGACGGCGATATCTTCCGCGACACGCCGAGCTGCGTCCTCTTCGTCGGCATCAACGGGGCGGGCAAGACGACCACCGTCGGCAAGATCGCCAGCGACATGGCGCACCGCGGCAAGGGGGTCGTGATCGGCAGCGCCGATACGTTCCGAGCCGCGGCGATCGAGCAGCTCGACGTATGGGGCCAGCGCGCCGGCGTTCCCGTCGTCAAGCGCGAGCGCGGCAGCGACCCCGCGAGCGTCTGCTACGACGTGCTCGACCAAGCAGACGCCCTCGGCAGCGACCTGGTGCTCATCGACACCGCGGGGCGCCTGCACACCTCGGCCGACCTCATGCGCGAGCTCGCCAAGGTCGTCAAGGTCACCCGTAAGCGCGCCGAGCAGATGAAGCGCGGGCCCATGGCCGTCCACGTCGTCCTCGTCATCGACGCCGCGACGGGCCAGAACGGCCTCAACCAGGCCATCGAGTTCAACGACGCGCTCGGCCTCGACGGAATCATCCTCACCAAGCTCGACGGCACCGCGAAGGGCGGCATCGCCCTGGCCGTCGCCAGCAGGCTCAAGCTGCCGATCTATCGAGTCGGCGTCGGCGAGCAGGTGGAGGATCTGCAGGAATTCGACGCCTCCGACTTCGCGCGCGCACTCGTGGGCGAGTAGGCTCCATACCTTCCGCCAGCCATCATCCGCCCGCCAGGGCTTCACGTTACGACCGATCCAAGGGGGATACCCGTGTTCAATAGCCTTTCCGATCGCCTGAACGATACCTTCGACCGCCTTCGCGGCAAGGGCAAGCTCACCGAGGCCGATATCACCTCGGCGATGCGCGATATCCGCATGGCTCTGCTTGAGGCGGACGTCAACTACAAGGTCGTCAAGGAGTTCGTCGCCAAGACGAAGGACCGCTGCATGACCGCCGAGGTGCTGGAGTCCCTGACGCCGGCGCAAAACGTCGTGAAGATCGTTCTCGACGAGCTCATCGAGCTGCTCGGCGGAACCGAGAGCAAGCTCGTGCTGTCGAGCAGGATCCCCAACGTGATCATGCTCGTCGGCCTGCAGGGCTCCGGTAAGACCACGGCCGCGGTCAAGCTCGCCCACATGCTCAAGAAGCAGGGCAAGAGCCCGCTGCTCGCCGCGTGCGACGTCTATCGTCCCGCCGCCGCGGACCAGCTCGCCACGCTCGGCGGAGAGATCGGCGTGCCGGTGTTCCGCGGCGACGGCAAGAATCCCGTCGAGATCGTCCGCGCATCCATTCGCGAGGCCGTCGACCACATGCGCGACGTGGTCATCGTCG
>USLT01000056.1 GCA_900555585.1 uncultured Collinsella sp. | reverse complement strand
GGATCGGCGCGCAGCGAAAAATGAGATGGACGCGCCTAGCGGTGATCGACCCTGCGGGCTATCAGGTTGCAGACGCTCTGGATGAGTTGGACGAGGACCACGAGGAGGACGACCGTGACGACCATGACCTCGTTCTCGTAGCGGTAGTAGCCGTAGCGGATGGCGATATCGCCCAGGCCGCCCGCGCCGACCGCGCCGGCGATGGCGGTGTAGCCGAGGACCGCGATGAGGGTCACGGCGACGCCGCGGACGATCGAGGGCAGTGCCTCGGGTAGCAGCGCCGAGAAGACGATGCGCGGGATGGACGCCCCGCAGGCCTCCGCGGCCTCGACGGCGTCACGGCTGACCTCGGCGAGCGATTGCTCGATCATCCTCGCCACGAAGGGGGCGGTCGCGACCACGAGCGGCGGGATGACGCCGCGGACGCCGGTGGAGACGCCCACCAGGGCCGAGGTGGCCGGCATCAGGGCGATCAGCAGGATGATGAAGGGCAGTGAGCGGCCGATGTTGACCACCCAGCCCAGGGCCGCGTTGAGGACGCGCATGGGGCGCAGCCCGTCGGCGGCGGTGAGGTGCAGCACGACGCCGAGGGCGGTGCCGATGACGTAGGCGATCGCGGTGGAGACGAACACCATCACGAGCGTGTCGGCGGTGCCCTGTGCGAGCAGGCCGGAATAGCTGGTCAGAAAATCGCTAAGCATCCCAGTCAACCCTTCCAAGCAGAACGCGCGTCGCCTCGGCCTTGGGGTCCGCGAAGACCCGGGCGACCTCTCCGGACTCGACGACGCGCCCTCCCTCGAGGACGGCGACGTTCTTGCAGATCTTCTGCACGACATCCATCGAGTGGGTGATAACGACCAGCGTCACCCCGGTCTCCTCGTTGATATCGCGCAACAGCTTGAGAATCGTGTTGGTGCTCTTGGGATCGAGGGCCGAAGTCGCCTCGTCGCACAAGATGACCTCCGGCTCGCACGCCAGCGCGCGGGCGATGGCCACGCGCTGCTTCTGGCCGCCGGAGAGCTGGCTGGGATAGGAGCTTGCCTTCTCGGCGAGGCCGACGCGATCGAGGAGCTCGAGGGCGCGGTCGCGGTTCTCATCGGTGACCTTGCCGTTGGCGGCGAGGTAGGGGAAGCAGACGTTGTCGAGAACGGTCTTCTGGGCCAGCAAGCCGAAATTCTGGAAGATCATGGCGACGCGACGGCGATATTCGCGCAAGGCGGCACCCGACAGGTCGGTGACGTCGCGGCCGTCGACCACGACGCGCCCGGACGTGGGGCGCTCGAGCAAGTTGATGGTGCGCACCAAGGTGGACTTGCCCGCACCGCTCATACCGATGATGCCGAAGATGTCGCCGTCCTGGACCTCGATGCTGATATCGTCCAGGGCGCTCACCTGGGCGCCACCGGCCGTGCCATAGGTTTTTGAAACATGTTGGATGCTGATCACGAATTAAGCTCCGCTCGATGATGGGTTTTCGAGAAGGCGGGCCGTCCCCCGCCGGAGACGACCTAGTCGAGGCGCCCGGTCTCGCCAAGCGCGCACAGACGGCGCGCATCAGCAAGGTGCCCGGGCGAGGGCATCTCCATGACCATCATCATCGTGATATGTCCAGCAAACGTAATCATGCGGTCGAGGATAGCACGGCGGCCGACGGACGGGCAACCCGCAAGGTGCAAATGTTAACGCACGATAACAAAAGGGGGCGCACTCGCCCCCTCATATCCTCTTATACGCCACAGAACCGATGCCGCGGCAACGGGCTACTCAGCGGGCTCGGCCTTGCGGTTGTCCAGCACGCGCTTCTGGCCCTCGGCATACTCCTCGGCCGTGACGACGTCATCGATCCGCAGGTTGATGCCCGCCACCTCGAGGCCCGTCATCGCGGCGAGGCGCTCGGTGACGCGCTTCTTGACGTCCTCGAAGATATCCGGAGCGTAGGCGCCGTACTCGATGATCACCGAGATGTTGATCACGACGCGGTTGTCGTCGGTCACCTCGACCGAGACGCCCTTGCTCAGATTCTCGGCGCCGAACTGCTCCTGGACGAAATGCATGAGGTTGCCCTTCATGCCCAGGACGTGCGGGGCCTCGCGCGTCGCCATCGCCACGATCTTCTCGATGACGCCGTTGGAGTAGGTCAGGGAGTCCTCGGAATCGAGCTCGTCGTCGAGCTCGATCTCGGCGGCCTCGATGGCGACGGGCTGCTCCGTGGCCTCGAGCGCCTTATCCTTATCCTCTGCCATGATGAAATCCCTTCTCGAAGGGGCGCGAGCCCCTATGGACCGGACGGGGCGACCGTCAGCGCTTGCCGCCGAACAGCCTGCCCATGAAGCGGAATAGTCCGCCGTCCCTATCCTTCACCTGCCCGATGGTGGCGCCGACCCCGACGAAGATCGAGATGACGAGCGTGTGCCACAGGCCGAGCCATAGGATCAGGATAGCGAGCAGCAAGCCGGCCGCGGCGTACAGGACCGTATGCGGATGCGTGTCGGCATACGCCCAGGCGCGGCGGCCCAACCCGGCGAAGAAGCCCGTGGCCGTATCTTGGAACCCCTTTGCGTCGGGGCGGTCGGGCGCCTCGCGGGGCTCGTCGGCGGGAGCGGGCTCGATAACCGCCCGCGGAGCCCTCTTGGTATCAGTCATTGTGAACCTCCCTGGTCACCGTGGTGGTCTTGCTCGGAAGGAAGCGAACGCGGACGCGCGCTGAAGACGGTCCCAGGAGGGAGTCGAGCGCCGAGCGGACGCGGTCGGAGACGCGCGAGGCGAGCCCGTCGAGAGCGGACTCCTCGAGCGCGATCGCCTGCACCTCGACGAGGATGGACGAGGCGTCGCGGCCCTTGATCGCGCAGCGCACCTCCTCGACGATCAGACCGTCGTCTCGCGCAGCGGAGCGCGCGACCGACTCGAGCGCCGCGAGGGTCACCTCGACGTCGGGAGCGCCCTGGGGATGGACGCACGCGGGCTCGGGGCGATCGAAGACGATCCTACCGAGGGTATAGAGCAGCTGGAGGGCGCAGATCGCGAGGCAGGCGCCCAGAAACGCGCGAAAGGCGGGGTGCCCGAGCATGGCCGTCAGGCGCGGCCCGAAAGGACCGAACGCCGCGGCGGAGAACGTCGCGACGACGACGGCTCCGGCGACGAGGTACAGCCCTGCCGCGAGCCTTTTGGCACGACCCATACCGGCCTCCTCTCGATATCCTGAAAAACATGGTCGCGGCGGCGGACGCCATACCGCGTTGTGGCAGATTATACGGCGCCGCGCGGACTCGGGGCACCGCGCCGCCCAATCATCAGCACATCTTAAAGAAGGAGAATTCCATACGACGAAATCGGCCCCCTCGGCCGCCGGCACCGCGCGCGTCGCGGGGTGGGGCGGACAAGGGGGCCGATCGGCTAGGCTATTCCCTGGCGAAGGAGGACCTTACTCCTCCTCGAGAGCGGCGATGACCTCGTCGGTCATATCCATGGTGCTGTAGACGTCCTGGACGTCGTCGAGCTCCTCGAGGCGGTCGATGAGGCGCTGGACCTTCTTGGCGTCGGTGCCGGAGACCGCGGTCGGGGTGGTCGGAACCATGGTGAGCTCGGCGCCCTTGACCTCGATGCCCTGGGCCTCGATGGCCTTGGAGACGGCCATGAGCTCGTTGGCGGCGGTCCAGACGACCCACTCCTCGCCAGCGTCCTCGTAGTCGTCGCCACCGGCCTCGGCGATGGCCATCATGAACTCCTCCTCGTCGCCGGCGGCGCCGTTGGAGATCATGGTCTCCTTCTTGGCGGTGGCGTCGAGGATCTCCTTGGCGACGACGACCTGGCCCTTGCGCTCGAACTGGAACGCGACGGAGCCGGTGGTGCCGAGGTTGCCGCCGGCGTGGGAGAACGCGGAGCGGACGTCGGCGGCGGTGCGGTTGCGGTTGTCGGTCAGGCACTCGACGTAGACGGCGACGCCTGCGGGACCGTAGCCCTCGTAGACGATGTTCTCGTAGACGGCGGCGTCGGCACCCGAGCCGAAGGCCTTGTCGATAGCGGCCTTGATCTTGTCCTTGGGCATGGACTGCGCCTTGGCCTTGGCGACCGCGGCGGCGAGGGAGGCGTTGTTATCGGGGTTGGGATCGTTGCCCAGGCGGGCGGCAACGGTGATGTTGCGGCTCAGCTTGGAGAAGAGGGCGGAACGCTTGGCGTCCTGCGCGCCCTTACGATGCTTGGTAGTTGCCCATTTTGAGTGTCCGGACATGCGAGCTCCTATCGAATATGCATATCGGTCGCACGGTCGCGCATGACCGGTGACCCCAATGTAAACAGACGCGAAAGATACTACACCCAATGAGCAGGGCGCGAAAGCCCCATTTCACCTCACACGCAATACCCATGCCGAGCTGCACGCCGGCATGGGACGCGGGCGGGGCGTTCATCTACATCTTTGCCCGCGCGCGGCTCTTAAGCCACAGGCAAATCTGCTGACATTCTGGACGCGCCGCACGGCGCGGGCGGCGCGCCTATACTGCGGGCCCGTTCGCAGTATTCCTACAGGAATTGGAGGCAATCAAGATGAACGAGACAACCGTTTCCCTTCCGCAGCCGACGCGCCGCGGCTTCCTCACGGCGGCGGGCGCCGGGGCCTGCCTGCTCATGATGGGGTGCACGCCGAAGGGCGCGGGCTCCGGCTCCGCGAGCGGCTCGTCCTCCGCCGGACCCCGCAACGTCCGCTTCGGAACCACGGCCTGCGAGGACTTCCTCCCCGCCTGGGTGGCGCAGCGCGACGACCTCTTCCCCGCCGACGTGGTCGTCGACATCGAGACCTACAAGAACGGGGCCGAGCTCGCCGAGGCGCTCGCCGGCGACGAGATCGACATGGCCATGACCGACCCGCAGGCATGCGCCACCGTCGCCGAGAACGGCACCCCCATCCGCATGTGCTGGATCGCCCTCGGCGCCGAGCCCGAGCAGGGGCGCTTCGGGATCATGGTGGGACCGGACTCGACCATATCCGCCGCGGGCGACCTTCGCGGCGCCACCATCGGCGTGGTCTCCAACTCGGTGCCCGAATACGTCATGGACGAGCTGCTCGCCGACGCCGGCATGCACGAGGGCGACGTCGCCAAGAGCGAGGCCGAGGACCCCGCGACCTGCCTCGAGATGGTCGAATCCGGTCAGGTGGACGCCGCGGTGCTCCCCGCGGACCTGCTCGCGCTCGGGGAGTCCAAGGGCTGCCGCACGATCATCGACGACATGCAGGGGGACAACCTCTCGCAGTCCATCGTCGTGGCGCGCGAGGATTTCTGGGATTCCAAGGGAGGCGAGGCCGCGGTCGGCGCCGTCCAGCGCGGATGGGACGAGGGCGCGCGCCTCATCGACGCGGACCCCGAGAACTACCGCGACCTGCTCGCAGAGAAGGTGCACATCATCGAGCCAATCGCGTCGACCTACGAGCTGCCCTCCTACCCGACGGGAGAGCGCCCCACCAAGGACATGATCCAGCCTCAGGTCGATTGGATGAAGAGCAAGGGATACCTCGAGAAGGAGCTCGTCTACGAAGAGCAGAACGGAATCTTCGAGGAATAACGCGGCTAGACGGCCGCGCCGCAG
>USLT01000055.1 GCA_900555585.1 uncultured Collinsella sp. | reverse complement strand
ACGCCCACGAGGTGTAGCCCATGAGCTCGACACCGTCCAGCCGCACGGCCTCCCACATCGCCTTGAAGTGCTGGCGCAGGTAATCGATGCGGTACGAATCGTGGATGGAGCCGTCCTCCTCGAGCACGTCGCGCGCGCCCAGGCCGTTCTCGACCACGAACAGCGGCTTGCGGTAGCGGTCGTAGAGGTCGACGAGGGAGACGCGCAGGCCCGTGGGGTCGATCTGCCAGCCCCATTCGCTCGTTGGCAGATGGGGGTTCTTCACGGCGAGAATCGTATTGCCGGGCGTGACGTCGAGACCGGTGGTGTCAGCCGCCTCGCACGAGGACATGTAGTAGGAGAAGCTCACGAAATCGACCGGGTAGGCCTTCATTGCCTCCAGGTCACCGGGCTCCATCTTGATCTCGATCCCCTTGTTGCGGTACTCGGCTAGCAGATAAGCCGGGTACTCGCCAAAGACCTGCGTGTCGCTGAAGGCATAGGTCGCGCGCATGCGCTGCTGGGCGGCGAGCACGTCGGCGGGCTTGCAGGAATACGGGTAGTAGGTGAGCTTGGTGAGCATGCAGCCCACCTGAGCATCGGGGATGATCTCGTGGCAGACCTTGGTCGCCAGGGCGCTCGCCACAAACTGGTGGTGCATCGCCTGGTAGATGACCTCCTCGAAGTTCTTCCCCGCAAAGCGGTCCTCGACGAGGGCGCCCGAGACCCATGGATGGCGGATAACCGAGTCGATCTCGTTGAACGTGAGCCAATACTTGACCTTATCCTTATAGCGGGTGCAAATCGTCTCGACGTAGCGCACGAACAGATCGATCGCCTCGCGCGAGTACCAGCCGTCGTAGCGCAGGACGAGATCCAGCGGCGGCTCGTAGTGGCTCATCGTCACCAACGGCTCGATGCCGTTCGCGAGCAGCTCGTCGAAAACGGCATCGTAGAACGCCAGACCCTCCTCGTTAGGCTCCGCATCATCGACGTGAGGGAAGATACGACTCCAAGAGATCGACATGCGGAAGGTCTTAAAGCCCATCTCCGCCATGAGGGCGATGTCCTCCTTGTAACGGTGGTAGAAGTCGCTGCCGTGGCGCTTAGGGTAGTGGACCTCGTCCTCAGGATGCGCGAGCGCCTTCTCGATGATGGCGGTGGTCATGCCGACGTTGGTGTCGTAATCGGTGACGTCGCTGCTAAAGTGCTCGGGCGAGACGTCGCCCACCGACCAGCCACGTCCGCCCTCGTTCCAACCGCCCTCATACTGGCCGGCCGCGGTCGCGCCGCCCCACAAAAATCCCTCAGGGAACGTGTACGCCATCGCCTACCTCCCCTCGACCGTGAAGAGCCTGTCGCCAGCGGCGACCTGACCGGCGACCTGGCCGCCCACCTTGAAGCGGGCGCCGTTGCTCACCACCATCGACACGGTAGCGTCAAAACCCGCAGCCTCGATGGCGTCGATGTCGAAGCCGAGCAGCGCGTCGCCGACTTTAACCTTGTCGCCGGTGGCAACGGAGGCGGAGAAGCCCTCGCCCTCCATCTTGACCGTATCGACGCCCACATGGATCAGCAGCTCGCAGCCATTATCGAGCTTGAGGCCGATAGCGTGGTTGGTGGGAAACACCATGGCGACCTCGGCATCGCACGGGGCGACCAGCACGCCCTCCGACGGAACGATGGCGATGCCGTCACCCAGCGCCTTGGAGGCAAAGACCTCGTCGGAGACCTGGTCGAGGTCCTCGGCGGTGCCAGCGACCGGCGAGACAACGACGAGCGGGGCGACGTCGAACTTGGGTGCGGAGGCGGACTCGGTCTCGGCAGCGGGCGTAGGCTCCTCGATGGACTCGAGTTCCTGAGCGGGCTGCTCGTCCTTCCACAGGATGAAGGTGATCACGAAGGAGGCGGCGATGGCCAGCGCGAAGCAGGCACAGGCGAACAGAAGGTTGTTGCTGTTGGAAGGGTCGGTATACATCGTCATGCTGGCGAGGCCGGGACCGACGAGCGCGAACGCCTTGATGCCGAGCAGACCGATGACGGTACCGGAGATAGCGCCGGACGCGACAACGCCGATCATGGCGCGCTTGTGCTGGAGGGTGACGCCGTAGAGCGCGGGCTCGGTAATGCCCATGAGCGCGGAGATCCCGGCGGAAAGCGCGGTCTGACGAAGCTCGGAGTTCTTGGTGCGCAGGGCGACGGCAAAGCAGGCGCCGGACTCGGAGATGTTATGGGCGAGCGAAGCGGGCAGGTAGAGCATCTCGTAGCCGAGCTCGCCCATCATGGCGGTGGCGTAGGGGATGAGCGCCTTGTGCATGCCCATGGCGATCATGAAGGGCAGGATGGCGGCGAGGATGCCGAGGGCGAGGAAGCCAGCGGCGTCGTAGACGGAGAGGATGCCGGTGGTCAAGATCTGGCCGAGGTTGTAGCCAAGGGGGCCCAAGATGAACAGCGTCGCGGGAATGGTGATAGCGAGAGCCATCATGGGAACGAAGAAGATGCGAATCGGCTTGGGCGAGACCCTGTTGAAGAAATGCTCACATACGGCAAGGCAGCCCACACACAGCACGGCGGGGAAGACCTGCGAGTTATAGGCGATGGCAGGCGCGACGAGGCCGAACAGGCTGTAGGCGCCCTCGGCGAGCGCGGCGCCCGTGGCGGGAAGCAGCAGGTAGCCCACGGCGCCGAGGGCCACGAGGCGATTGCAGCGGAAGGTGTCCGCCGCGGTCACGGCGACCATGAGGGGCAGGAAGTAGAAGGTCGCGTCGGAGATCGCCGCGAGCATCATGTAGAGCGGGTCGGTGGCTGCGAGCAGTCCCGTGAGGTTCACGAGCAGAAGCAGACTCTTCAGGACACCGGCGCCCGCGATGGCCGGGACGAGCGGCTGGAAGATGCTCACCATGCCGGCGAACAGCGTGGCGCCGAGGCCCTGCTTCTGCGCGGGAGCGGGTGCGGCGCCGGACGCGCCGAAGGTGTTGCCCTTGAGGATGGCTTCGTAGACCTCGACGACATTATTGCCGATAACGACCTGGAACTGGGCGGCGTCGATGACGCCCATGACGCCTGAGACCTTCTTGAGGCCCTCGATGTCGATCTTGGAACGATCGACGAGCGCGAAGCGCAGGCGCGTGGAGCAATGCTCCAGCGTCACGACGTTCTCGGCACCGCCGATCTTCTCGATGATTTGGTTGGCGAGCGCGTTGTAATCCACGTTGCTTCCTTTCTCACATACCAACGCTTGGGGCGCCTCGAGAAAGAAAGACAGGCAGGCCCTTCCTTCCCCTCCCGGGGCATTGGAAAGATCCCGCCTGCATAACCAGTCACGTGTCTTTGTTTGTACGAATCTAGGTGCAGGCACCACCATCGGCAAGAACCATCGACCAACTTCTCCGCGAACGGTCTTTATTCGTCAGCGGACGGCAATTTTGACAGCGACAGGGCCCGGCGGCGCGCTACTTCACCTCGATGAGCTCGTACTCGCTCGTACCCAGGCCGATCTTCTCGCCGTGCTCGATCATCGAGCGCCAGTTGGTGTCCGGATGCGTCATGTTGAAGTGGTCGTGCTCGCAGCGCTCGGGGACCTCGCCCGCCGCCTCGAGCTTGGCGCGCATCTCGGTGAGCTCGGTGTCGGGCATCGCCGGCATGGCGAGGGCCATGTCGATGCAGGCCTGGTCGATGGCGACCGGGTCGAAGCTCGCGAACATGCCGATATCGGGCACGATGGGCGTGTCGTTCTCGGCATGGCAGTCGCAGTTGGGGCTCACGTCGATGGCGAGCGAGATGTGGAAGTGGGGGCGGTCCTGCACGATAGCCTGCGTGTACTCGGCGATCTTGCAGTTGAGCACGTCCGCGGCGGCGTCGAAGTCCGCCTTGATCGCGTCCTGGTTGCAAGCGCCGATGCAGCGGCCGCAGCCGAGGCAGCGGTCATGGTCGATGCGCGCGACGGGCGTCTCGACGACGCGGCCGCCCTTGAGCTCGCGCTCACGCATGGACGGGAACTCGACGGCGCCGTGCGCGCAGATGCGCTCGCAGGCCCGGCAGCCGATGCACTTGGACTCGTCCACGCTCGGCTTGCCCGCCGCATGCTGCTCCATCTTGCCGGCGCGGCTGCCGCCGCCCATGCCGAGGTTCTTCATGCAGCCGCCGAAGCCCGCCTGCTCGTGACCCTTGAAATGGGTGAGGCTGATCACGATGTCGGCGTCCATGAGCGCATGGCCGATCTTGGCCTCCTGCACGTACTCGCCGCCTCGCACCGGGACGAGGGTCTCGTCGGTGCCCTTGAGGCCGTCGGCGATGATGACCTGGCAGCCGGTGGCGTAGGGGGTGAACCCGTTCTGGTAGGCGCAGTCGATGTGCTCGAGGGCGTTCTTGCGGCTCCCGACGTAGAGCGTGTTGCAGTCGGTGAGGAAGGGCATGCCGCCCAGCTCCTTCACCACGTCCGCCACGGCGCGGGCGTAGTTGGGGCGCAGGAAGGAGAGGTTGCCCAGCTCGCCGAAGTGGATCTTGATGGCGACGAACTTGTTCTCGAAATCGATCCGCCCGATACCCGCGCGACGGATGAGGCGCTTGAGCTTGTCGAGCTGGCTCTCGCGGCCATGCGTGCGCAGGTTGGTGTAGTAGACCTTAGCGGGTGCGAGCATCTCGGCCATAACGGTCCTTTCTCGGTGATGGCGCAGAACGTTGTTCGGAGGCGGCCCGGACGGCTAGAGCGATCCGAGCTCGCCGACGATGTGGCCGATGCGATCCTCGGGCTCCTTCACGTCCACGCCCTCGTAGCGGAAGAAGCGGGCGGGGTCGTGCATGAGGTCCTCGAGCGGGACCAGGACGAAGTTGCGCTCCCCCAGCTTGGGGTGCGGCAGGCGGAGCTTGTCGCCGCCGTGGACCTCGCCGTCCATCCAGAGCAGGTCGAGGTCGATCACGCGCGGCCCGTTGGGACGCGAGCCCGCAGTCCGCTTGCGGCCCATGCGCGCCTCGATCTTCATCAGCTCGTCGAGCAGGATCAGCGGGGCGAGCTCGGTCTTGATCTCGATCACGGCGTTGGCGAAGGCGTCCTGGCGCTCCTCGTACGCCGGCTCGCTCTCGTAGATGCGCGAGCAGCTCGAGACGCAGGTCATCGGGATATCGGCGACGAGCTCGCGGGCGGCGCGGATGTTGTCCGTGCGGTTGCCCACGTTGGATCCGACCGCCACGAAGGCGCGGCGCGGCTGGGGCTTGGCGACGGCCCAGAACCCGTTGAGGAACTGGGCGAAGCCCGCGACGTCGTGGACGCGGACCACGTTCGCCCCGAGCTGGATGGCGCCCAGGCACACGCCGTAGGTGGCGGCGTCGCGGTCGATCGCGTCGGCGACGCCGGAGACCGCGCCCACGAAGCGCTTGCGCGACACGGCGCACATCAGCGGGTAGCCGAGCGACGCGAGCTTCGCGGTCTCGCGCTGGATGACGATGTCCTCGTTGGCCTCCTTGCCGAAGCCCGGGCCGGGGTCGATGCAGATGCGGTCGCGGGACACGCCGGCGTGCACGAGGGCGCGCGCCTGGTCGGAGAGGAAGCCCATGACACGGCGCATGATGGGGGCGGAGTCCGGCAGGGTGAAGCGGCGGAGCTGCGAGGTGCTCCCCGTCGCGGCGTCGCGACGGG
>USLT01000054.1 GCA_900555585.1 uncultured Collinsella sp. | reverse complement strand
CAGCGCGTCGCGCGCGGACATGCCGGGCACGTCGCCGACCGCGCCGAGCAGGCCGCACAGCACGAACCAACCGAAGCTAAGGCCCCAGATCTCATCGATGACGGGCAGCATCATGCAGCTCAGCGCCGAGATGAGGTCCGACGCGATGCAGACGGTGCGACGGTTCATGCGATCGAGCAGCGCGCCGCCCAGCACGCCGCAGACGAACTGCGGAACCGCGCAGATCAGCGCGAGCGAGCCCGCGGCCATGACGTCGCCGGTGCGCGCGAGCAGCACCAGCGGCAGCACGACGCCGGCGATGGCGTTGCCGATGAGCGATAGGCCGTCAGAGATGAGGTAGCGCAGCACAGCGCCCTTGAACATATGCGTCCCCTTTCGTGGAATCCGCGACACGTCCGTGCCTTCCGTACGAAAAGGGATTCAAAACTATGACGTAACGTCGTGGTCAATGAGCGCACGACTCCTCCGTCGGACCTCCACAGGGCGTCCACGCATGAAAAACGGGGCCGCTCGGCGGCCCCGTGACCTGTTCATCCTGCTGTCGGATGCGCTCGCCCGGCGATGGCGGAGCGCTAGACCAGCTTGCCCTCGCAGTGGTCGATGCCGTGCTGGACGCACTGGGCGGTCCAATCCTGGAAGGTGCGGGTGCGCGGGACGAGCTGCTCGCCCACGAGCTCCTGGAAGGAGACGCGAACGGTCTGGAAGCGCTTGACGTTGGAGGTCGTCTGCAGGCTCAGGCAGCCCTCGGTCGCCTTGAAGGGCTTCATGCCGGCCATGATCTTGGGGTTGTACAGAACGTAGACGTGGCCCTTCTGCTCGTAGGCGACGATGGCCTTGTTGACGCCGATCTGGTTGGCGGCGAGGCAGGCGCAGTCCTCGAGGGACTTCATGGTGTCGACGAGGTCCTGGGCGACGGCGGCATCCTCGGCGGTCGCGGGCTCGGCGACCTGCTGCAGCATGGCCTCGTCGTGAACGATCTCCTTGATCATGGGCGCACCTTTCTGGTGAGGCGGCCGCGCGGGCGGCCGGATTGTCGATAAGCCGATACGCCTGCCCATGATAGAGCAAGCGGGGCCGTCGCGGAGACGGCCCAACAAAACAACGCGAGCGCGCGGGCTAGAACTCCGCCGCGTCCGCGGCCTCGACATGGATATCTGCGTCGTAGAACGCGGTGAGCGCGCGGACCGCGTGCCCGAGGTCCCGGGCGCCGGCGGTCTCGAACGCGGAGTGCATCGCGAGCTGCGCGCAGCCGACGTCGACCGCGTGCATGCTGACCTGCATGTTGGAGAGGTTGCCGAGCGTCGAGCCACCGGCGACGTCGCTGCGGTTGGCGAAGGTCTGGCGCGGCGCCCCCGCCTCGTCGAGGATCGCCGCGAAGACGGCGCGACTGAAGGCGTCGGTGCAATATGCCTGGTTGGCGGCCTCCTTGATGACCAGCCCGCCGTTCAGGACGCAGCGGTTGGCGTCGTCGCTGCGACCGGGCTGGTTGGGATGGACCGCGTGCGCGTTGTCGCAGCTGACCAGCATGCTGCCGGCGATGGCGCGGCGCAGGTCCTCGTCCGTGCGGCCCAGGGCGGCGTTGAGGCGCTCGAGGCAATCGCGCAGCAGCGTCGACATGGCGCCCTGCTTGGTCCCCGACCCGACCTCCTCGTTGTCGAAGCAGCAGTACACGGAGACGTCGTGCGGGTTGTCCGAGGCCAAGAACGCCTTGAGGGACGCGAAGGCGCACATCAGGTCGTCGATGCGCGGGGCCGAGACGAACTCGCCGGCGTCGCCCCACACGCATCCGCGCTCAAGGCTCGCGAGGTACAGGTCGCGGGCCATGACCTGGGACGGCTCGACGCCCAGCTCGGCGGCCACGAGCTCGTCGAGCGACCGCGCAGCGGGGTCGCCCGCAGAGAACAGCGGGCACAGGTCGACCTGGCGGTTGGGGGCGAATCCCTTGTTGACGTCGCGGTTCTGGTGGATCGCCAGGCTTGGGATGAGCGCCACGGGGCGATCGATGGACAGCAGCCGGCTCTCGACGCGCGAGCCCTCGCGGACCATGACACGGCCGGCCAGCCCCAGCGGGCGGTCGAACCAGCTGTAGTCGATCATGCCGCCGTAGGCCTCGACGTTCAGGCGCCTCGCGCCGCCGGCGCCGTCGAGCTCGGGAGCGGCCTTCACCTTGAAGGTCGGCGAGTCCGCATGGGAGGCGGTGAGCTGGAAGTGGTAGCTATCGAGCAGCGAGCCGACGCGCCAGGCGACGAGGCTCGACCCGTTTCGCTGCGTGTAGTAGCGGCCGCCGGGCGCGACCTCCCACGCGGAGCCCTCGGGGAGGTAGGTGAAGCCCGCGGCGTCCAGCCGCCCGCGCAGGGCCGCGACCGTGTGGAACATGCTCCGGCTCTCATCTATGAAGGCGAGCATCTCTGCGTTATCGGTCGCGGGGGACGAGGCGTCCCTCGCGGCATCCATCTGGGTATCCATGACAGGCTCCTTAGGCGAGGCGCTCCATGACGGCGCCGAAGGCGTTGGGTCCGCAGTGGCTCGAGATCATGCCGCCGACCTCGACCCAGTCGAAGCTCTTGAAGCCGAGCTTGACCACATGGTCCTCGACGGCGCGCTTGATGTCCTCGTCGAGCCCGTCGGAGTAGGCGAGCCCGATGTAGCCCATGTCGACCGGGGCCTCGGCCATCAGGTGGTCGATGAAGTGGGCGGCGGCGCGCCTCATAGAGCCGCGGAGCTTCTTGGTCGCGACGAAGCTGCCGTCGATGACCTCGATGACCGGCTTGATCTTGAGCAGGTGGGCGCCCAGGAACTGGGCGTTGGACAGGCGGCGCGCAGGTACGCCAGGTCGCTCGGCACGAAGCCCAGGAGGATGCGGCCGCAGGCCGCGCTCACGCAAGCGCGCACCTCGTCGAGCGAGGCGTCGGGATTGGCCTCGAGGAACTCGGCGACGCGGCGGACGATGAGGGACTGACCGATGGAGACGCTCTTGGTATCGATGGCGACCACGTAGTCCCGCCCCTCGGCGGCGGTCACGCCGGAGGAGAAGGAGCACGTGGTGGATGCGGAATACGCGAGGTAGAGGATGGTGGCATCCGGGTGCTGCTCGTGGACGCGATCGAAGGCGACCATGAAGTCGTGCACCGTCGCGGCGCTGGTCTTGGGCATGACGCCCAGGGCGCTCGAGCGCTCGTAGACCTCGTGGCCGCAGATCTTGCCGTCATCGAAGGTCTCATCGCCGATGGTGACGTGCATGGGCACGATCTCGACGCCGTAGCGCTCGACCAGCTCGGGCTGGAGGTCGGAACCGGACTCGGCGACGATCACGTACTTGCTCATAGACAACCTCGTATCTGCTCGGCCCTCGCGATGCTGAGGGATTTCGTATAGTGGGCGCGGCGGACGGCGCGGTCAACATTCTACCCGCCCCGGCGGCGGATGTGGAACATCTCTCGCATGCGGCGCCCATGCACCAGCGAACGACATCGCTTGTCGTTCAGGATAGCGCCCGGAGGGGGCCCGTCGCCGCATCGCCGGGCACGCGATCAGAAAAACCCCAGGAAGACCGCAATATCTTGGACAGTTGTACGTCTTCTCTCCCCTATCGCTACTCCGCCGACTTGAGGGCGCCGACCATGTCGATCCGGTCGAGCGAGCGGTCGGTCATGCGGTTGATGATCAACGTGAACGCAAGGGATGCCAGCGAGGCGAAGACGTAGGTCGGCCATTCGACGATGGTATCGAAGAACAGCGACGGCATGCGCAGCACGTAGGTCAGGAACCGCGTGATGGCGTAGCCCATCGGCCAGCCCGCGACGATGCCGACGAGCGTGAGCGCGATGGTCTCCTTGTCGATGTAGCGATGGACCTCGCGGCGCCGGAAGCCCAGGACCTTGATGGTCGCCAGCTCGCGCTCGCGCTCGGAGATGTTGGTTGTCGAGAGCGTGAACACCACGGCGAAGGCGAGCGCCCCGGCCATGACCGTGACCACGTAGACGACGACGTCGATGATCTTGAAGCCCTCGGAGAAGTCGTTGGCGATCTTGGTGGCGCTCGACACCGACACGAAGGCGTCCCCGCGCGAGAGCTCGTCGGCGAGCTCGATCTTCTCGGAGTCGGTGCCGGACAGGTTTGCCAGCACCGCGTTGGGGATGACGCGGCCACCGAAGGCGCGTGCGTAGACGTCCTCCGTCATGAACACGAAGTTGCCCAGGTAGTTGACTGTGACGCCGGCGACGCGGACGTCGGCGGGACGAAGCGCGGAGTCCTGCAGCGAAAGCGTGTCCCCGACCGAGAACCCTAGGACCTGCTCCGCGCCCTTGGTGACGAGCACGTCCGTGCCGGAGTCGGGAAGCTCGAGGCGGTCTCCCCCCGTGGCGGGCGCGAAGAAGCTCGCACTCGAGGCGTCGTCGGTCTCGAGGTAGGCGGAGAGGTCAGACCCGCGCGGGACGACCACGATCTGGACGGACTCCTTGCCGCCGCCGAATCCCGCCGTCGCGGTGTCGACGCGCGCCTCGAGCATCTCGTCGACCATCCCGGTCGCGCGGAGCTCATCGACGCCCGCCGCGAAGCCCTCGTCGGTGGTGACCGCCATGAGGTCGTAGCGGACGACGCCGTCCTGACCGTATTGGCGGGGCTTGAGCGATATGACGGTGTCGCGGATGCCGAGGCCGCAGATCATGAGCGCCGTGCAGCCGGCGATGCCGAAGATGGTCATGAAGGCGCGCTTCTTGTATCGGAAGAGGTTGCGCGCGCTGACCTTGTTGAGGAAGCCCATGCGGCGCCATAGCGGCGCGATGCGCTCGAGCAGGATGCGCTTTCCCGCGCGCGGGGCGCGCGGGCGCATGAGCGAGGCGGGCGTCTCCTTGAGGACCTGGCGGCAGGCGAGCGTCGTCGCCGCGGCGATGCCGACCGCGAACAGCCCGACGCCCATCAGCGCGCTGGAGGCATCGAAGCCCAGCTCGAACGCGGGCAGTGCGTACATGGTCCTAAAGATCGTGAAGAGCACCTCGGGCAGCGCGACGAAGCCGAGCGCGTCGCCCGCGATCCCGCCGAGGACGCAGGCGGATAGCGAGTAGACGAGGTACTTGGAAAGGATGCGGCCGCGGCCGTACCCCAGCGCCTTGTAGACGCCGATGAGCCCGCGGTCCTCCTCCACCATGCGGGTCATGGTGGTCAGGCAGGCCAGGGCCGCCACCAGGAAGAAGATCACCGGGAATACATTGGCCAGGTTCCCTACCCGCTCGGCATCCTGGGCGTACCCCACCACGCCGGAATTGGTGTTCCGGCCCAGAACATACCACTGGCACTCCTCGATATCGTCCACCTGGGCCTTGGCATCAGCCAGCTCTGTCTCCGCGTCAGCGATCTCCGCGTCGGCCTCCGCTTTTCCGTCCTCATATTCCTGAAGGCCGTCGGCGTACTCCGCCTCCCCGTCCTCCAGCTCCGCCAAGGCGTCGGCCAGCTCCTGACGGCCATTGCGCTCCTCTCGCTCCAGCTTGGCCAGGCCGTCCTCATACTCCACCCAGCCCTCGTCGATGGCCTGCTGGCCGTCAGTCAGCTGCTGGGCGGTGTCGTCCAGCGTGACCTTGGTCTGGTCCAGCGTCTCCTTGGCCTGGTCCAGCTCTGCCTTGGCCGCCTCCAGCTGGGCATAACCCTGATCCAGCTCCGCTTGGGCTGCGTCCAGCT
>USLT01000053.1 GCA_900555585.1 uncultured Collinsella sp. | reverse complement strand
CTCTCGAGCTCTAGCGGCTACCATGGCAGAGCGAGCTAGCCAGCATTTGTACTGAACCTTTGCGCGCCGGCGGCCCCTGGGGGCTCTCCGGTGCGCTTCTCGTTGATAGGGAAGACCATGGCCGATATCGAACTCGTCGCCACGTGCGACGCGGGCTACCTCGAGCCGCTCGAGACGATGCTCCTCTCGGCTGCCACCGCTCATGCGGGATCGACCATCCGTCTTTGGTTGATCCATAGCTCCATCGTCGAGTCCGACGTGGTGCATCTTCGGACCCTGGCTGCCAGGATCGGGGCGGGTCTCGAGTTGCTGCGCGTTGATGTGGACAGCTTCTCTCGCGCGCGATCCTCTAGTCGCTATCCCAAGGAGATGTACTACAGGCTTCTCGCCCCGCACCTTCTACCGGACCATATCGAGCGCGCCCTGTACCTCGATCCCGATACCCTTGTCATCAATCCGGTGGAGGACCTCTTCAACATCGATTTCGAGGGCAACGCGTTCGCGGCCGCGTCCCATACCGACCTCATACACCCGGCGACCGGCCTCAACCACGTTCGCTTGGGAACGGAGGGCGCCTATTTCAACACGGGCGTCTTGCTTTACGATATGGCGTCCGCCAGGAACCTGATCGACCCTCGCGTGCTTTTTGAAGAGGCCGAGCGTCGCGAGGGCGACTTGCTCTTCCCCGACCAGGATCTCTTCAACATCATGTTCGGGTCTGAAACGCTTCTGCTTGACGACGTCATCTGGAACTACGATGCTCGCAAGGCGCTGGACAATGCCATTCGGACGTTGGGGCGTGCTACCCTTGATTGGGTGCTCGAGCATTCCTCCATCCTTCACTTTTGCGGCAGGAGCAAGCCGTGGAGGCCCGGCTACACCGGTACCTTCTCGGTTCTGTACAAGCACTACCGCCATCGTGCCCATGCGCTCAGCGGACGAGGGGATTACTCGGCCGACGCTTGCTAGCGCGGGACGTTGTTCGTCAGGAACTTCGAGGGGTCCACGATCTCGCGCTCGAAGCGCACACCCCTTCCGTAGCCGACGGAGCCCTCGCCGAACCGCTGCCTTACGGCGTCCAGGGCAACCGCAAGGCTCCTTCGATCGCTCGACACCGCTCCGCGATCATCGAGCTCGCAGAACAGGTCCATCTGGATCTCGCGTTCGTCCTCGAATCCGCTCATGCCGACCCCTGCCAAGCGGACGTTCATGCCTGGCGCCCATATCTGGTCCAGCAGCTCGATCACGATCGGCGCGAACACGTTCTCATCATCAGTCGGATGGGGGAGCTTCCTTTGGCAGCTCCGGCCGGTTTCGTATCCGTATTTCAATTTGAGGCTCACGGTGCGTCCGGCGAGGCCCCGCGTCCGCAGGCGGCGTCCAACAGATTCGCACAGGAGCAGGATCGCGGCCTCGATATCCGACCTCGTTGTCAGGTCTTGCTCGAACGTGCGCTCGTTGCTTATCGACTTGACTTCGTCGGGCGCGTCGATGGGCGAAACCGCGCTCTGCTCGAGTCCCGCGGCACGAAGCCGCGCTGTCTCGGCGCTGGCGCCCAAAGCCTGCTCGAGCGCTTCGAGGGGCGCCGAAGCGAGCTGTCCGAGCGTCCTGATCCCGATCGATGCCAGCGCCGCTTCCGTCCTGCTGCCGATTCCGCTCATGGCGCGCACCGGGAGCGGGGCGAGGAACGAGGCCTCGGTCCCCGGAGCGACGATCGTGAGGCCGCGCGGCTTGTCTCGCTCGCTCGCTATCTTCGCGATGGTTTTGTTTCGACCGAGGCCGATCGAGCAGGTTATGCCGAGGTCCGAGACCCGACTGGAAATCCTCCGAGCGATCTCGATGGGATTCTCATGGGAGAATCTTCCGGGAGAGATATCGAAGAACGCCTCGTCGATCGACACCCTATCAACGTAGGGGGTCTCGTCGGCGAGGATGTCCATCACCTTGGCGCTGACCTCGCGGTATCGGCCGAAGTGTCCGGGGGTCCAGATGGCTTCGGGGCAGAGACGTTCCGCTTGGGCCGACGGCATCGCCGACCGTACGCCGTACCTTCGCGCCTCGTATGAGGCCGTGGAGACGACGCCGCGCCTTTTAGCGTCGCCCCCGACGATCACCGGCCGCCCGCGCCATTCCGGATGGTCGAGCTGCTCGACGCTGGCGAAGAAGGCGTCGAGGTCGAGCAGCCCGATCGCGGGGCCGCCCCACCTCCCGAAGAAGGTGGACGTGAAGGCGTCTGAATCGAATCGGTCGCCCAGACCGTATGTATGTTCGCTTCTCATAGCTGCAGTATAGCGCTGTTTCGATGTGTCTCTTGCAATTTCGATAATCATGGCTAAGATATGGAATCGCCTGCGACAACTTCGAAGAAGTCGTAAAGAAGACTTCACCTGCTCCCGTCGTTGGCGTATCATTATCAGCTGTTTGTTTATCGTTGCAGCATCTGCTGCTTGGTTGGAGGAGTTTGCATTGGCAGTCAAGATTCGCCTCGCTCGTCACGGCTCTAAGAAGCGCCCGTACTACCGCGTCGTCGTCGCCGACGCCCGTTCGCCCCGCGATGGTCGTCTGATCGAGGAGGTCGGCCGCTACAACCCGCTGACCACCCCTAAGACCATCAACCTCGATCTCGAGAAGATCGCTGACTGGCAGGCCAAGGGCGCTCAGCTGACCGACGCCGTCGCCGCGCTCGTCCGCGCCGCTAACGAGGGCGAGAAGTTCGCCGCCGAGCCCAAGAAGTCCAAGAAGCAGCTCGCCAAGGAGGCCGCTGCTGCCGAGGCCGAGGCTTCCGAGGAGTAAATCCACGTGTCTGCTGATCTTGCCACCGAACTCGAAGGCGATTGCGCGTTGGGGGACGAGGTTCTTCTCTCCGACCGCATCGCCGACCTTGTCGAGTATCTCGTTGTGAGCATCGTGGACGATCCGGACGCCGTGAGCCTCGAGGTCATCGATGGCACCGACTCCTCTACCATCGAGGTGACCGTCGCCGAGAACGACGTCGCCAAGGTTATCGGGCGCCATGGGCGCACCATCAAGGCCGTTCGCACGCTTTCGCGCGCGCTGGCCGCTCGACTCGGCACTTCCGTCGAGGTCGAGGTCTTGGGCTAGGATCTTGTCCAGCCGCTACAAGAACATAGCCCGTGTGGTAAAGACCCACGGGTCAAAGGGGGAGGTCGTGGTAGCTTCGCTGCCCGGCCTTCCCTTCGTCGTCGAAGAGGGTATGCGCGTTGCTCTGACGCCGCCCGCCCTTGACCGGGATCGCTTCGTATCCGTTGAATCCGTCGCGCCGACCCTCGATGGCGGCCGTGTCTCGTTCTCCTGCTCCCATGACCTTCATGGCGCGGAGAAGCTCGTCGGCTGCTACGTTCTCGCGCGCACGGAGGACATCGATCTCAATCCGCTCGATGTCGCCTTCGATGACCTTCTCGGTCGCGAGGTCGTCGATGATCGATACGGGTCGCTCGGCTCCATCGTGGAGGTCATGCAGACCCCCGCGAACGACGTGTGGGTCGTCGATGGCTCCCGTCACGGCGAGGTGCTCATCCCCGTGATCGATCACGTTGTCACCGAGGTTTCCGACGACGGACCGATTTCCGTCCGCATCATGGACGGTTTGATCGACAGTTAAGAACAATCATGGCAATCATGAGGGGAGTGGGATGCGGATGCTGATCGAAGCCCTTTCGGTGTTTCCCGAGATGTTCGAGCCCGTCATGTCCACCTCGATACTTCGTCGCGCCCGGACTGCCGGGCTTTTTGATTTCAAGGCCCATAACCTTCGGGATTGGACGCATGATCGCCATCGTACCGTCGATGACGAGCCCTTTGGCGAGGGTCCCGGCATGCTCATGAAGGTCGAGCCCATCTTCGAGGCCGTTCGCGATCTTCGCGCCTCTGATCCCGAGAACGAGCCCTACGTCATCTTCTTCACCCCCTGTGGCAATCGCTTCGACCAACATGTCGCCGAGCGTTTGGCGAAGAAGGACAGGATCTTGTTCGTATGCGGCAGGTACGAGGGTATCGATGAGCGCGCCTACGAGCTAGCCGATGAGCGTTTGAGCATCGGTGATTACGTCCTTACCGGGGGCGAGCTCCCCGCGATGGTCGTTGCCGATGCGGTGATCCGCTTGCTCCCGGGCGCCCTGGGCGACGACATGAGCAGCAAGGACGAATCGTTCGCCACTTCGCTCGATGGCGGCCTGCTCGAATACGAGCAGTACACCAGGCCGGCCGAGTTCGAGGGCCGCGTCGTTCCCGATATCCTTCGCTCCGGCGACCATGCCGCGATCAATGCGTGGCGCCGCCGCAACGCGATCGAGCGCACCTGTCGTTGGCGCCCCGACCTCATCGAGACCGCGGGCCTGACCGATGCCGAGCGCGAGTACGCAGAGCGGCTCCTTGCCGAACGGCGGAATCTGGATGGGGGAGACTATGAATAAGCACGCGCTTCATCCCATCTTGGAATGGGTGCTCGTCATCGCGATCGCGGTCGTTGCCTCCCTCTTCGTCCGCACGTTCATCGTGAGCCCCTTCGTCGTGCCCACCGGCTCCATGGAGCATACCATCGAGATCGGCGACCATCTGCTCGCCCAGAAGGTGACGGTCAATCTCGACCGCCCCGTGGAGGCGGGCGACGTCGTCGTCTTCGACAATCCCGAGGGCGGTTCCGATCACGATATCCTCGTCAAGCGCGTCATCGCCACCGAGGGTCAGGTCGTCTCCTTGCGTGGCGGTCGCGTCTTCGTCGACGGGGAGCCCCTTGACGAGCCCTATGCCGTCGGTTCCTCCTACCCGCTCATGCAGCAAGCCCCGAACGCTTCCGTTCGATATCCCTTCATCGTTCCGGAGGGGCATGCCTGGGTGATGGGGGATAACCGCGAGAACTCCGCGGATTCGCGGTACTTCGGTTCGATTCCGACGGACTCCATCATCGGCGTCGCCTTCGCGCGCTACTGGCCCCTCGATCGCATCGGCCTCCTATAGCGCTTTGCGCGCGAACCTGTGAGATACTATTCAATCGTGTAACTTCCATCATCGAGGAGATAGCAGGTCCATGAACACTTCAGCTCTTTCCTTCCAAGACATCATCTTGCGCCTCCAGCAGTTCTGGGGCGACCAGGGTTGCGTGATCATGCAGCCCTACGACTCCGAGGTCGGTGCCGGTACCTTCCACACCGCCACCACGCTTCGGTCCCTGGGGCCCAAGAGCTGGGCCGCCTGCTATGCGCAGCCCTGCCGCCGTCCGGCCGACGGCCGTTACGGCGAGAACCCCAACCGCATGCAGCACTACTATCAGTTCCAGGTCCTGATCAAGCCCTCCCCGGTCAACAGCCAGGAGCTCTATCTCGAGTCCCTCAAGGCTATCGGGCTCGATCCCGCCGAGCATGACGTCCGCTTCGTGGAGGACGACTGGGAGAGCCCCACGCTCGGTGCTTGGGGTCTTGGCTGGGAGGTCTGGCTCAACGGCATGGAGGTCACTCAGTTCACGTACTTCCAGCAGGTCGGCGGATTCGAATGCAATCCCGTTCCCGTGGAAATAGCCTACGGCCTTGAACGTCTCACTATGTACATCCAGGGTGTCGACAGCATGTTCGATATTGTCTGGAGCCGCGGGAAAGACGGCATCGTGTTCACCTACGGAGACGTCTATCTCGAAAACGAGCGTCAATACTCCCGTTACAACTTCGAGGTCGCCGATACTGAATTTCTTTTCCAGGAATTCAACGACCGTGAAGCGGAATGCCTGCGTACGCTCGAGGCGGGCCTGCCCC
>USLT01000052.1 GCA_900555585.1 uncultured Collinsella sp. | reverse complement strand
ACTGCATGTGCGCGGGCGGCATGCCCGAGGGCGACTACTTCCTGGGCGAGCTCCCCGTCGTCGTCGCCGGCGGCACGGCGCGCCTGAAGGACGGCGGCTCGCTTGCCGGCTCCATCCTCAACATGAAGGACGCCGTCAAGAACGTCGTCGACTGGGGCATCGCCACCAAGCAGGAGGCCGTCTACATGGCGACCCAGGCTCCCGCTGAGGCGAACGACATCGCTGACGAGTGCGGTTCCATCCGTCCCGGTCGCAACGCCGACTTCGTCGTCCTTGCCGAGGACATGTCGCTCGTCGAGACCTATCTCGGTGGCGTGAGCGTCTACACCGAGGCCTAGTCGCCTTTCGCCCTCTTCACATTAGAAGGAGTAAACATGATCCTTACCGTTACGATGAACCCGGCGATCGATACGGCCTATCACCTCGATAAGCTCGTCATCGACGACGTCAACCGTGTCAGCCCCAAGAAGACCGCCGGCGGCAAGGGCCTCAACGTCTCTCGTGTCCTGGTGCAGCTCGGCGACGACGTCGTGGCGACGGGCCTCCTCGGCGGCCACATGGGCGCCTTCATGGGCGAGCTCATGGATGCCGATGGGATCAAGCACGATTTCTCGCCCATCGCCGGCGAGACCCGCATCTGCTTGAACGTCCTGCACGAGGGAAACCAGACCGAGCTGCTGGAGAGCGGCCCAGAGGTCTCCGAAGATGAGCTCGCTGCCTTCACCGCTAAGTTCGACGGGCTCGTCAAGCAGGCCGACTGCGTCGCCATCTCCGGCTCCCTGCCCAAGGGCGTCCCGGCGGACTACTACGTCGAGCTCATGGCCATGGCGGCCGATGCGAACGTCCCCGTGCTGCTCGACACCTCGGGTGCGGCGCTCGACGCGTGCCTCAACGCATCGGTGTCGCCCACGTTGGTCAAGCCCAACCTGACCGAGATCAACCAGCTCCTGGGAACCTCGTACACCCCCGAGCAGGTGCACGAGCTCGCCGCCGCCCTCAAGGCCGACGAGCGCTTCCAGGGCATCCCCTGGGTCGTCGTCTCGATGGGCGCCGCAGGCTCCTTCGGCTTCCATGACGGTAAGGTCTATCGTGCGACCACTCCGCCGATCGAGGCCGTCAACGCCACCGGCTCCGGTGATTCCACCATCGCCGGCTTCGCGCACGCGATCGCTGCCGGCGCCGATCCCGTCACGGTCCTCAAGACCGGCAACACCTGCGGCAAGCTCAACGCCATGGACCCGCAGACCGGCCATCTGGTCATCGACCGCTGGGACGAGGTCTATAACTCCGTCGAGGTGACCGAGCTCTAGCTCGCTTTTCGCGGATAGCGCTCTCGCGTGTTAGAAGACGAGGCCCCCATCCCCGCAGCTTCCTTACGGAAGCCCGGGCGATGGGGGCCTTTTACGTTGCTGGTCGGTTCGACTTACCGGCGACGCTTCTGAACCATGCCGAAGGCGGCAGCTGCACAGCCTAGCGTTCCGAGGAGCGGTAAGAGTGCGGACGGATCTCCCGTGCCGGGTAGACCGTCATAATCCTGCGGCCTGGCGCCGTTATTGCCATGTTGCGGGCTATCTGTGCCAGATTGATTCTGATTTCCATCGGGGGCGGGTTTTCCGGGCACGACGGGACCCGGCTGTCCCGGATCTACCGGTCCGGGCTTATAGGGCTCGAGCGCGTCGATTGCCTTGGCGAGCATGGAACGCAATTCGTCGTAGGCAGAAGGGGCGATACGGTCGGCATTCTCGGCGGCAAGGGTATCTCCGAGCTTGTTGTAGGCCGCCATGAAAGAGCCGTGGCTCTCGGCGGTGTACTTCTTGTCGTTATCCACGTAGACGTCGGCGTCCAGCCAGGCGAGCTCGGCGCGGTGCTTGGCGGTCAGGTCGTAGGCTAGCTTAGACGTCGCCTCCTCAAGGCGCGCTTCGAGGTCGGCGCCGACAGCCTCGGGAAGGTTGGAAGCGTGCTCGAGTGCCCTGGCGAGGTTGTCGAATGCCGATAGATAGCCGGCATAGCTTGACGGGGTGTAGTCGGCGGCGGCGAGCTTCCCGCTTTCGAGTTCTTCGAGCGTCATACCCTGATAGCGCTTGACACCCTTGCATGCTTCGGCGAGGCTCCGCTGGAGCGCATCGAGCTCATCTTGCGTCGCGGTGCCGCTGTCGATGGCTGCGCGCGCCGCTTCGAGCTCTTGTTCGAGCTTCGCGCGCGCGTCATCAGTCCAGGTTGCCTTCTCGGCCGCGTCGATCGCATCGGCCTTGTCGATCTGCTCTGCCAGCACGCTGGGGTCTCCTGGCGCCGCCGGAACGGGGGTCAAGCCGATCTCGCACACGCGCCAGCGCCATCTTACGGCCTCTCCGTTAACGACTCTGACGGCCTTGGCGGTGACGGGTACGTCGAGCTGGAACGTCTGCTCGAGCTCCCCGTTGACGTCGGCGATCTTATGCCAGGCGCCATGGACGTCCTGGTACTCGATGACGCCCTGTGAGATGGGGCCGCCATCGGCGTCCTTTGCGCCCTGGACGAAGGTGGCACCTGCCACCTTCACGGGTTCCGGATACGTCACGATGACGGCGGCGCCGGCGGACACCGAGGACGACCAGGAGCTTGCGGCGTAGAGGCAGTTCGTCTTCGGGTTGCCGTCGGCGACGGCGGGCTCTCCGTCATGGGGATACCAGCGCTGGTTGGCAATCTCGAGTTTCTCGTGGGAGACGACAGGGCCGTTGCCCTCGCCTGCCATGACGGCGGTCTTGGCGAATCCCTTGAGTTCGGTAAGGGTCGGAGTCACGATGACGAGACCAACCTGTGCGTCCTTCTTGGTGCCGAGATAGTCGATCTTGTGACCGCTCTGTGATGACTCGTATGCCTTGTCGGCGGCTTCGAGTGCCGTGGAGGCGTCGGTCTTGTTTCCGCTACGGGCGAGTTCGATCGCATCGAGATAGCCCGCCGCCGCGGCCGCGGTATCGTCCCAGGCGCCGACGAAGGGGGCCATCTGCGCGAAGAGCTTCGCATCGCTCGCGCCGGAACGGTAGCGCTTCGCGGAGGCGCCGAGTTCGGCGTAGATGACGCGAAGCTTGTCGAGGTCTTCCGCCGTCGCGGTGCCATTGGAGAGGCGCGGCTTGATATCCGCCAGCGCGGTGGCGATGTCGATCCCCGCGATGGTGTACTCGGATTCGTGGTTCTTCCACCATTGCCTGCCGCTATCATAGTCCGGATCGCTAATCGCACCGTCGATGCCGCCGTCCTTATGCAGGCGCATGTTCGCGGAGAGGTCGCGCAGCGCGTCGGAGGACGGCGTCGCGATGGGTGAGTTGCCCTCGATGTAGGAGAACGAGTCCATCCATGCCTCGTCGCCCTCGTCGGGGGAGGTCCAGAGGTTCCATGAGTAGTCGGCCGCCATGAAGATGGCCTGTTTGGACGGTTCGGACTGCTGCATGGGGTTCAGCATGATGCCGTCGAGGTCGCCTGCGACCACATCGCTCTTGAGGAACGTGTTGTGGCCGCCCATGGTGAGCCAGTCATACGTGACGTTGCGGGCCATATCGGTGCAGGGCCAGTTGATCCACAGGAACGGCGCGCGGCCGGTGTTGCCGTGGAAGCGCGCAGCGAAGTCGTGGTTCGCGATGCCGAAGGTCCTGCCGCCGGTCATGACGATCTGGACGTTCGCGGGCATCTGCTTGTACCATGCCTCACCGGCTCCGGTGTAGCTGTAGAGCGCGGGGCAATACAGTATTGTGTCCTTCAGGCCGGGATAGAGCGGCCGGCCATCGTCGTCCTTCATGTTCTGGAGCTCGTGGATCCAGTCGGTCAGGTCGCGCAGGATGCGCAGGTAGGTCTTGTCATTGCCGTAGCGCTCGCCCCAGTCGGTCGAATCATCGGCAAGCAGCGCGATCTGTCGCACGCCGGCATCGATCGTCTGCTTGTACTTGGCCTTGAGGTCGCCGAGGTCCTCTTGGTAGTTGGCTTCGGAATCAAAGCGGAAGGGCCGCTGCGCGCCATCTTTGTCATGGAACGGTGCGAGCGCGTAGACGAAGCGCACTTTGGACTTGTTGCCGGCCTCGGCCTGGGGGCGAAGCTGATGCTCAATCTCTTCCTCGGTGTAGAGGTCGCGCCAGTTCGTGCGATGCTTTGGGTCGTGCGTATACGTAGGCGTTGAGTTTGTAGTATCCACCCTACTCCATTAGTCGCACGCGGTCCTCGGTGGTCCAGGGGTTGCCGTAGTAGCCTTCGATGAAGCCGCGAGTGATGACGTCGGCGTGGTCGGCGACCGTCAGGTCGCGCAGGCGCAGGCCGTCGATCTGTTGAAAGATTTGATAGAGCGTCGTGAGCCCGTAGAATGCAGCATCCGTGTCCGCGCCGAGGACGGCGATGGTGTCGGGGGAATCCTTGCCGCCGGCCTTGGCGAGGAGGAGGTACGCATCCTTATGCAGGAAGAGATCGTCGGGATAGGCGATCTCGCCAGCCGCCTTCATGTCGGCGATGCGGGAGTCGACGGCGCCGCCTGAGCCTTCAATGCCGACGAGGATATCGAGCGTGCGGGGTGAATGGGAGGGAGTATCGGACCTATCTGCCTCGATGTCCTTAAGCTTGATGACATCGTTCAGACGCGTCTCGGTATCCGCGTCGATGCCGTTCTCGACGACAATGTTTGCGGCATCGCGCAGGATGAAGGACGATTCTCCATACGTGATTTCCTGGGGTGTGGGATAGATTTGGTAGGGGGCATCTTGCGCCCGCGCTGCCGCCGGTGCTAGTGAGAGGGCGAATGCTGCAGTCGCCACGAACGCGCAGAGACGCGGCAGGGCACCCTTCTCACGAAATCTGACAGACATCGGTATCTACTCCTTTCCGATGCGCCCGATGCGCTTGTCGCAGGGCTGGACTGAATAAAGAGTAACCAGACGATTTAGATAAGTTACGACTGTCGCGCTAGCGGTCAGATTTGTCGGAGACTGGTGTTGTGGAATAGCTTTAAATGGAGAAAGCGCTTACATGTATTTTGTGGAATACGGTCTATCGGGCGGAGGTGTGAGTGCCGGCGAGAACGAGCTCGGGACGATGCGACCCCTCGGGAAGTTCTTCGATGGCATCGCGAACGAGACTCCGCGGGTCGTCATCCATGATGACCGCGTCGACATCCTCCAACCCGGCGAAGCGCATGATGCTGTCGCCGGAGGCCTTGCTGGCATCCATCAGGGCGATGCTTCGCTTGCCCGTCCTCAGGAAGGCCGATTTGAGCTGGGCCATCTGGGGGTAGTCGGTCATGAATCCCCGGTTGGCAACGAAGGCGCCGGGGCAGAGCACGGCGAGGTTGGCGTGCAGGACCTCGAGCGAACGCAGCGCGAGCATGCCGTGGAGGTAGCGATGGCCCTTGCGCAGGGCGCCTCCCAGCAGCACGACGTCGATGCCCGGCATGCTCTCGTCTATGAAGTCGGCGATGGTGATGTCGGCCGTGATGACGGTGATGTCGGAGCGGAGGTCGAGCGCGCGCACGAACTCGAGCGCCGTCGTGCCGGAATCGACGAGTACCGTGTCTCCGTCGTGGACGTATTCGACGGCGCGTCGGGCGATCAGGCGCTTGGCCTCTGCGTTGACGTTGACGCGCCGGTCCTGGACAGAGACGGTAAGCGTCTTGTGCAGGGATACGGCGCCGCCGTGCGTGCGACGGAGCTTGCCGGCGGCTTCGAGCGCGTCCAGGTCGGCCCGCGCGGTGACGACGGAGACGCCGAAGGTCTCGGCGAGCTCGGCGACCTGGACCGATGATCCGCGGTCGAGCATGGCCATGATCGCGCTGC
>USLT01000051.1 GCA_900555585.1 uncultured Collinsella sp. | reverse complement strand
GGAGGGCTTGCCGCCGACGCTCAGCGCGCCCGCGTAGCGCCATGCCCAGGCACCGTCCTCAGCGACGCGGTACGTGCCAAACGGGAGCACGAGCGTCTTGGAGCCGGAGCAGGTCGCTCCATCCTGGGCCAGGGCCACGGGAACGAGGACCGTTCGGGACTCCCCCGTCTTGGTGTCGGTCACGACGAAGCTGAACGAGCGCCCATCTGCCGCCGCATCCGCCACCTCCTTGGTGATGACGATGGATCCGTTGAACTT
Organism: uncultured Collinsella sp.; assembly: GCA_900555585.1. Lineage (GTDB taxonomy): Bacteria > Actinomycetota > Coriobacteriia > Coriobacteriales > Coriobacteriaceae > Collinsella. The sequence continues at coordinate 5,537 of USLT01000051.1, read as the reverse complement.
GAATCGCGCGATGCCCCGGCCGTCGGTCATCTCGTTGCCCACGAGCTCCGCATCGAACGTCGGCGCCGCATAGACGGCGACGTCGACATCGGGCTGGGGCGCGACCGTCGGGGGCTCCCCCTGCGCCCCGTAGCCAACCTTTTGCACCGTCACGCTCAGCTCGGGCTGGACGTAGGGGTTCTTGAAGTAGCCCTTGACCGGAGCGGTTAAGGGGTCCCCGTCGTTGGCCGCCTTCATATCGAGCGCCCACAGCATCTCGGGCATGAAGGGCTTGCCGGCCGAATCGGAGGCGGACACGCGCCAGGCGACCGGATACAGGTCGAGGTCGCGATCGATCGGCGCCTCGTAGAACGCGTCCTCGCACGGCACCAGGCGCCCATCGACCTTGCGGGCCCAGTTATCGAACAGCTCGCGCTCCGTGGCGCCCGGGGCCTGAGCCGCGGCATCGAGCTGCGCGTTGATCTTCAGCAGCGCCTCGGCGTCGATGAAGCTCGGCACGGTCTCGCCCGTCGGCTTGCCGTCGGGCCCGATCTTGTCGACCATCTCGATGAAGGAGCGCGGGTCGTCCTCGTGCACGTAGGCCGTGTAGATGACGCCGCCGTCGACGCCGTGGTAGCGGACCTCATGGACCGCCTTGTACACGGCGGTGTAGCACGCCTTGTCGAACACGGCCGAGCCGAGCGCATGGGCATCGGACTCGGTCACCAGCGTTCCCGTGCCGGCGTCATGGTCGTAATCCCGGTACCAGCCCTGGAACTCGTAGCCGGGCACGGGCTCCGCCGCCAGCGACAGCCGGCCGAAGTCGCCGCGGACGACGGTGCGCACCTTCGAGAGGTCCGTGAATCCGAGTCCGGGCAGCACGTCATCGATGTTGGAATCGACCGTGACCCCGCTCACGCGGTAGACGGCGAAAAGCTCCATGCTGCGGTTGACGCGCGTGGACTTGTTGACCCGGGACACCGTGCCGTCACGGTCGATGACGTATTGCGCGCCGCCCTCCGGGCGCGCCTCGGTCCAGCCCGTGAACACGACGCGCTGGCCGGCGACCCAATCGATGTCCTCGAGGTCGAAGGCGGGCGCCCCCTTCGGGGCGTCGCCCAAACGGTCGCCCTTGTTGCGCGTCACGACCTGCACGACGTCGGTATTGGTGTGGTAGACGACGGCCAGCGGCTCGTAGTTCGCCACGAAGGTGTAGGACGGACCGGCCGGGAAGGTATACGAGAGCTTGGCGTTATCGTTACCGACCGGCTTGCCGCCCTCGGGCGCGGGAGACCCGTCGGCCGCCGTTGCCGAGATGGTCGCGATAGGCGCTCCGTTGCGCTCGACGGTCCACGACACGAGCTTGTAGAGATCGCCGCCATCGGTGATGCGCGTCTGGGTGTCAGCGGAGAAATCGACCCTGACCCGGCCGTCGCCGAGGTCCTCGGCGAGGAGCGCCGCCGGGTCCTTGGGCACGTTGATGCCGGCTCCGTCCACGACGCCCGCGCGCTTGATGTTGGTCGTCGCGGCGTAATCGTACTTGGCGTAGATGGGATAGAGGTCCATCGGAGCGCTCACGCGGTCGGACTCGAGCACGATGTAGGACAGGGCATGGCTGATATCGGTGGTGCAGTACGCGTCGGCGCCGTCGTAGAGGGCGTTCCAGACCTTGCCGCCCTTCTCGGTCTCCGAACCCTTGGAGCCGTCGATCCAGCCGATGAAGTAGTAGCCCTCGCGCGCCATCTCGGCGGCGGACGGCGAGGCGCCGGAGTCGACGTTGGCGGCGCGGATATCGGCGAGGGAGCCGTCCTCCGGCCCGGTCTCGTTCACGAGCCCGTCGAAGGACACGCCGTCGAGCGCGAAGGGCCACTTGTAGTCATGGTGCACGTCAGCGGGCAGCAGGACCGGCTCGTCGTAGCGACGGCAGACCTCCACCGTCTGCCGATCGTCCACCTTATGGAACCGCGCCTCGGCAACCACGAAGGCGCGGCCACGGTACTTGTATGCAGCCGTGCTTCCGAGCCTTCCAGTTCGAGTCGGGTTCTTAACATAGCTCCACCGATTGCCAAGGCCGTCGGATTGCCTATTCTGCAGGGACCAGAACAGGAAGCGATACCCGGGAGCGGACGCGTCCGATGCCTCGATGTCAGGGGTGAACTTCATCTCGAAACCGCGCGTGCCGCTGATCCACTTCAAGTCGACGGCACCTGAATCCGGAAAGTCGGTATCGACCATAAGGTGGTAGTTATTTCCCTCAACGAGATTATGGGAGTAGAGCTTGACCGGTGCGATCAGCTTCTTCGCGTACGTTCCGTCGCATGGCTCGTCCCTCCTGCCATGGCTCGCGTAGTCGGCGCCCCAGTGCAGGACGCTCTCGGCGTCGAAGATCGGGCCCTCGATCTGCGCGGGCACGCTCTCGTAGCGCTCCCACTTGGAGATGACGAGCCCCTCGGGGAACAGGTTCGGGTCGTTGAAGGACTTCGCATAGTAGTCGACGCGGTACTCGAAGCGCGCGGTATAGGCGGTCTCGCGCGTCAGATCGGTATCGAGCGGCAGCAGGAAGGTCTCCTTATCGGACAGGCGCACCTCGGTGCCGTCGTCGAGGTTGAAGTACCAGCCGCGGAAGCGGTAGCCATCCGGCCACGCATCGGCGCCGCCGGCCTTCTTGACCGACAGCTCGTAGCGCTTCACGCCATCGACCTCGCGCGTCGCGACGCTGGTCTCGCCGACGCCCTCGCGCATGAAGGGCTTGTCGTCGGCGACGGGAGCGCCGGCGACGTCGTACTCATGGCCCTCGAACACCGTCTTGATGTTGGACGAGTAATCCGAGTAGACGGGATACAGGTCGAGCGGGCGCATCACGGGGTCGCCCGCGGCGTAGAACACGCCATCGCGCTTCATGGCGGCGAGCTGGGTCGAGGTGACGGCGGCATAGCCGGCGTCGGGGCCCCCGGCGTTCCTCCTGCTCGTCCAGCCCTGGAAGACCGCGGTGCCGCTCACGGAGCCGCCCTGTGCGAGGTCGGCCCCGGGCTCGACGGCGTCGGGCAGCGGCGCCGCGCAATCGTACCAGTCCGCCTCGGAGACGCCGCGCGGCTCGCCGGTCATCGGGTCGACCACGTTGCCCTTGACGTCGTGGAACAGCACCATCGCCTGGCTATGGGCGATGAAGAGGTCGTTGTCGCGGAAGCCGGAGTCGTCTCCGGGTCCGATATTCTCCACCTTGGCGACTGCCTCGGCCGACACCTTCTCCCCCGCCGCGATCAATCCGGCGATCAGGGAGGGGTCGGGGTCGATGCGGTTCTCGTCGACGTCGCGCGCACGATACCACTCGCGGAAGACGAAGCCCTGGTTCTTGGGGTCGCTCAACTCGGAATCGGCGATCTCGTCCAAAGCGGTCGTCTTGGCCTCGAGCTCGATGTCGAAATCGCTCGGCAGGTAGCCCTGGACGGCGAAGTTGTAGGGATCGGAGGTGGCCTGCGGCGCGTTGCTCGCGATGAGCGCGTTGGGACCGATGGTCGCCGCGCCCGCTCCGGGGAAGTCGATCGTGGCCTTGACGGAGGAGCCGTGCACGGGAATCCCCAGGTCGTAATCCATGATCCACTTGTTGATATGGGGCTTGCCGCCCAGGCAGTCGGTCGTGCGCTGGATGCCGCCCTCGAAGTCGAAGTCCGCCGACTCCCAGAACGAGCGATCGGCATAGGTCTCGTCGTCCTGGGGACCGAACGAGGCGCCCGAGTACACCTTCCTGTTCCTGCGGTCGTTGATCGAGGGCAGGTCCTTGTTGGTGCCCGGGTCGAGCACGCTGCTCACGCTCGGCTTGAAGTAGGTGTCGCGGATCGCGCAGTCGGCATCGTTATCCTGCTGGACGATTCCGCCCAGGTAGACGTTCTTCTGGATGATGGGGATCACCAGCAGCGCGTTGTACAGATAAGAGTGCAGGTTGCCGGCGTAGTGGCAACGGGTGATCTGTGAGCCGTTATCGGAGCGCGCGGCGATGCCGCCGACGTACCCGACGTTGCCCGCGCCCACGCTGACGTAGGTCGCGGCGTAGGTGTAGCAGTCCGCGGTCGAGAAGCTGTCGATGACGCGCGTCCCCTTGCCGATGGCGCCCGCTATGCCGCCCGCGTACACCGCCTGGCCGGAGACCGCGCCGACAGCGACGTCGTACTTGTTGTGCACGCGCGGATAGGTGTAGGCGACCTTGCCGTCGGCACCGAGCGAGCGGATGGGCAGGGCGCGGCAGTACTCGATGGTCGAGCCCTCGGCGATGCCCGCGATCGCGCCGAGGTACAAGCCCTCGCCGCCGAGGCCCGACACCGCGATCGTGGAGTTGTTGATGACGCTGCCACCCTCGACCTCGATATCGTAGAACGCGCAGCCCTCCGCCTCGCCCGCGACCATGCCACCGGCCAGGCCGGCGTTGGTGACCAGCGAGACGGCATTGTTGGCCGGGGTGACCGACGAGGTGCAGTTGGTGAGCTTGATGTGCTCGAAGCTGGTGTTCTTAGCGTAGCCCGCGATCACGCCGCCACGGTAGTCCGCGCCGATGTAGGCGTCCTCGAAGTTGATGTTCTTGATGGTGGCGCCGTCCGTCCAGGCGAACAGGCCCGTGTCGGGGGCGGGGACGAAGAGCTTCCGCTCGTAATTCAGGCCCTTGATGGTGTAGCCCTGGCCGTCGAAGGTGCCCTTGAAGGGGTTGTCCTTGCTGCCGAAGGTGAGCGAACCGATCTGCTGGACGATGCCATCGACCTGATCGCTCGACAAGTCGAGCGTCTTGTCCTTCGCGTCGTGAAGGTCGAGGACGTAATGGACGTTGCTCGTATCCATGGTCCTCGAGCTCAGGCACGCCGAGAGCAGGTCGGCGAAGCTCGTGATGGTGGTGACCTGCTGCTGGGCCGCGGCGGGCGCGGGGACCATCAGGAACGATCCCGTCAGCAGCAGCGCGGCGCATACGGAGAGCACCTTGCCTCGAATGTTCGCCATCAGCGCTCGCCCCCTTCCTCCGGCCAGCCCTCGGCGTCAATCGCCGCGGCGGCGTTGTTCTCGACCTGGACGCCCTGGCCCACGACGTAAAGCTTGAGCTCCGCGCCGGGCGCTGCCGCACGCGCGGACGCGGCGTCGACCACCATGCCGGTGATGAGCTCGGTCGTGCGCTCGCCGCGCTCGAGGGCGGCGTCGTAGTAATACCAGCCGTCGCGCTCGGTCCAACCCTCGGCGGCCAACTGGTAGGTGATGCAATCGTTGAGCGGGACGCGCTCCCCTTCTACGGTCTCGCCTACGAAGTCGAGGCGGACGCGGATATAGGCGGGGTGCGAGCCGGCGTTCTCCACGCGCACCGTGCGATCGACCTTTCCGTAATCGCCCACGGGTATATCGACCGTCTCGGCGGGGACCTCCGCACCGGAGGGCCCGGGCATGGTCTCGATCACGCGGACGGACACGCCGCCGAAGGTCGCGCGATTCCGCGCGATGGCGCTACGAGATCCAGCGGAGAGGGTCTGCTTCGCGGCGCCGACCGCGAGCAGGGCGAGAAGCAGCACGCACCCGAGCGCCGCGAT
>USLT01000050.1 GCA_900555585.1 uncultured Collinsella sp. | reverse complement strand
GACCTCGGGGGTCTTGAGCAAGGAGCCTAGATCGAGGTCCACGATACCCAGCAGCTTGACGTCGCCGATGGCCGCCGCGCTGCCCGCCTCTATGCCGCCTGCGAATCCTCCCGCGGCGCGCATCGCGCGCACGGTCTTCGCATCGAGCGCCTGGCCGTTGCTCACGGTTCCCGTACGCATCAACCCGGCGTATCCGCCCGCCATGCCGCCTGCATGCTCGAGGGAGCCGGCGCCGTATTCGGACCTTCCGGCGACCACGTTGTATCCATATAGGTAATCCGCAAGCGCCTGGTCGAGCTGCCCCTGCGTGGTGATGCCCTGGTTCTGGAGCGCCTCGACTATGCCGTCGAACTCCTTACCATAGGCTCCGTACTTCGCGACATGCTCGACCCAGGCCTGGAAGGTCTCGATCCGGATGCCGCGCAAGGGGCCCGAGACCTCAGTGTTCTCCGTCGTGGGATAGACGACGGAGAGGGCGCTCGCGAGGTTCCCCGCCTGGATTAGGCCGCCGAGCAGGTAGAGGCCGCCCGACGATGCGGTATCCGACGGCTTCATGAGGCCGACGTAGCCGCCCGCGAACTCCGTGCCGAACACGGAGCGGATCCTGCGCGCCGCAGCGGGATGCTTGTCGCCATCGTAGGTGGCGCCTATGCTCGCATCCTTCCAAGCGCGGCTGTCGTTGCCCCAGATGTGACCGCCGTCGAGGACGCCCACGTAGCCTCCGGCCGCGCCCCGCTGGGTCGAATGGGACGACTCGGCCTCGGCGCGCACGGCGCCACCGCAGGGCACGCACTCGGTATAGCTGTTATGCACGGTGGGCACGAAGTCCTGCACGAGCGACACCAGGGAATCGATCTGCGCCAAACCGAGCGTCTTGAAGATCGAAGCGGCGTTGCCCTCGCCGAGCACGCCGGCGACGTCGCCCGGCTCCATCGCGCCGGCGTATCCGCCCGCCGACTCCCGCCCGACCACGTAGTCGAACTCGGAGACCGATGAATCCTGGACGTGGCCGCCGGTGATCGCCCCCGCGAACCCGCCGGCGCGCCCGATCTCCATCTTACCCGACGCGGCCTGCAGGGTCCCGCTCGCACGGACGGACAGGCCGCCGACCGCGCTGTGGACGTCGGAGTGCTCGACCGTCGAGACCATCACGTTCAGCGTCGACAGCAGATCGGTCAATCCGATCGTCTTCCCGAGCGCGCTCAAACCCGAGCCCGCGGCCGCAGTCGACCCGATGTCGATCGTTCCCGCCCATCCGCCGGCGGTCCGCGCGGCGTCGACGCTGTAGGCGGAATCGGGCCCGTAATAGCCTTCAGCCCTCTGCACCTCGAGGTCCTCAGGTCGAGCGACCTTCGTGTGCCTGAGTTCGTCGACGGCGCAATGGGACACCTGCATGGCGCTGCCCCAGCCGACCCAGCCGCCCGCCGAGCCGGAACGGGAGTCGGTATCGCTGACGTCCTTCGCCCGGACCGTGAACCCGCCCGATCCCGAAGCGCCGTCAGGGCCCGTCATGGCATTGGAGCGTACGCCGGCGTACGAGATGTAGGGCACATAGGCCTGGACGACGCCGAGCAGGTTCGCGGCATTGAGGCCGAGCTTGCCCAGCAGGTTGATGCCGCCCTCGTTGGCGCTGGCAAGCGAACCCGAGCGAACGCGCCCTCCGAAGCCGCCGGCATAGAGCCCGCCGTCGACCTCGGCGATGTTCACGACCGCCCAAGGATCCGCCTTCGCGGCGGCCTCGATGGCGGCCGCGTCCGTCGCGCCCATCCACTCCGCAAGCGCCTTGGCGTCATCTGCACCGAATTGGTTGATCTTGCCGGATTGGAAGTCCCCGGCGAAGCCGCCCGCGACGGCGGCGCTCACCGTGCCGCCGTTCACGAAGGCGGCGTCGACTCCCCAGTACTTGGGGATGAGATACGGCACGGCGCCCAGTAGATTGTCGAGCTTCAGGAGGGGGCCGCCCAGCAACCCCTCGAGCAGGCCGCCCGTCCCCGTCTCCTGGGACACGGCATTTGCCAGGCCACCCGTCGTCGACGACCCGACGAAGCCTCCGGCGACGCCCCTTCCACCCGCCTTGGGCGCGCGGATCGCGCGGATGCCGAGGGCGTGGCAGTCCGCGACGTTGACGCTGTTGGCCTGGCCGAAGAAGCCGCCCGCCACCGCGTTGCCGTCCGCGCGCGTCGCCTCGACCACGTAGCCGTCCGCCGCGCCCGCGACCGAGGAGCGCGAGATCCGCAGCGCGGAGTACTGCGCGACCGAGAGCAGGCCGGAGATCTTGATAAGGTTGAGGTTGAGCAGATTGAGGCCATCGCCCGCCGCCGTGCTGGCGGGACCCGCGAATCCCGCGAAGCCGCCCGCATGGTTGGCTGCGGTGACGGTCGCGACGCGCGCGACGCGCGTTTCATCCACCTTGCCGCCCGAGGCGCGACCGATGGCGCCGCCCGCGTACGTACCGTCGGCGCGTACGACCAGGCCGGCATCGCCGCCCGTTATCGTCACGCCGCGGGACCAGAACATCTTGATATCGCCCGCGCCGATCGTCTTCTTGATCAGCCCCGCGACGTTGCCCGGTCCGAGCGCGCCCGCCATTCCGCCGGCGCAATCGGCCCCCGCAGTCACGCTGGAGACCACGGCGCTCATGGGTCGCTCGGCTGGCGTGACGGGATAGCGCGCGGCCTCCTTACCAGACCAGTACGCCATCTCGCCAAGCATATCGGCCGACATGGCGCCGACGCGCACGCCCTCGCCGCGACCGACCACGCCGCCGGCGCAGCTCTCGCCGGCGCGAACACTCGAGACCTGGGCGAGTTGCACGCCCGTTATGACGCTCGGCTCGATGCCCGTGAGCGACAGCAAGCCGCTCCCTGCGACGTCGTCCTGGCCAACGAGACCGCCGACCAAGCCCGAGACCGAGTTGAGAAGCGAGTTCTTATCCGTCTCGCCAACCGAGGTCCCCCAACCGAGCAGTGCCGCGCCGGCGACGCCGCCGGCATCGCTCGTGCCCGCGCTCACGTCGAGCGCGGCCCCCGCCGTGCCGTTGACCACGTAGCTGTTGGCCATGACGCCCGCGAAGCCGCCGGCATATTGCCCCTCCGCTGCAACCGTCGCGCCCTGCGCGAGCACGCAATCCAGCAGCAGGCTCTGGGTCTTCGTCCTGCCGATGAGCTCGCCGAGCTGCGTAAGCAAATTGGCGCCCAGGCCATCGAGCGAACCGATCAGCTGCGCGTTGCGCTCGACGCCCGTGAATCCGCCGGCGAAGGTCTTCGCGCGCACGCCCACCGGCGAGTCGACGCGGCAGCCATCGATGATGGTGCCGACCTGCACGCCCGCGAAGCCTCCGACGCCCTCGGCACGCGGGGAGCCGAGCTCGGGTGCGCCCGCTGCAAGGCTCAGCGCGGAATCGATGATCTTCGCGTTGTTGTATCCCGTGGGGATGAGCTTATCGAGCGCGATCACGTTGGCATCGAGCAGCACCTTGACGAGGTCGCCCAATCCGATGCCGGGCAGCGCGTTCAGAAGGGACTCGAGCACCTTCACCGTGATGCCGAGGCCCTTGGATAGGCCGTCGTATTCAACCTCGCCGGAAACGTAGCCGACGAAACCACCCGTGATGCCCGCATAGGGAGAAGCCGCCGGCACCGGCACCGCGGGAGCATTGGCCACGGACGCGCCCGTGACCGCGCAATCCTCGACGCGGGCCTGGCCTACGACGCGGCCCGCGAACGCGCCCGTAGCGAACGTCGTCGGATTCTCGCTCCGCGACGTCAGCAGGCTTGAGAGCACCGTATCGAGTTTCAATCCGGGCAGCAGCGGATTGAGCAAGATATCGAGAATCCCGCCGATGACGCCCAGCAGGCCGCCCACGACATGCAGCAGGCCCTCGACCAGGGAGGTCGGCTCCACGGATTCGACCGACTCGTTGACCACCGTGACGCGGTCGAGCGCGATGTTCTTGACGAGCGCTTCGCCGGCGGACACACCGAGCTTGTTCTTATCGATCTTGTTCGAGATGGTGCCGAAGAAACCGATGCCCTGGTGCTTGGAGATGTCGAGCTTGCCGCTGATATGGACGTCGACGTTCGAGATCACGGGGCGCGCGGCGTCGGTCGCCATGCCATCGGGACGCGTCGAATCGAAGCTACCCCACAGATTGCCCGCTTGCGCGCCGTCCCCAGCCTTGGCGCCCAGCATGGTGCCGGAGAACATGAGCGGCTGCCACGGGCTTCCGGACAAGTCGATATCACGGAAGATGATGTAGTTGGCGTCGTAAGCGTACTCAAGACCGGTCTGGGCCGCTTTTTGGCTGTCGTAAGACCCATCGCCACCGGCTCCACAATGCCCAACCTCGCTTATTGGCTTTTTCCGCAGATCATCCCCAGGGGCAAGATCCGCATCGCCAGGATGCACGACGTCATGGGAGATCGATCCGAACACCTTATCGATGACGGGCTTGTTGCTACCGATCGCTCGAAGCTGCTGCTCGTTACCGATCAGGATGTATGTCTTTCCGCCTATCTCCTTCACCGTCTGGCCCACGTAATCGCGTCCGCCCAGTTCATGAACCGCGGCGCGGTCGGCCAGCAAGACGGTTCCCCCGTCGGCATCTCCCTCGCGAAGCACCTCGACATCTTCGACGGCTGCATCGGCTCCCCAGGGAACGGGCTCCTCGACGGTCTCTTTCGCCTCCGACATGGACGGCTCCGCCCCGGTAGCGTCCTCCCCCTTGTCCCCGGTCTCAAGCGATCGCGCGCTCGCCGACGCGGCCGCGCGCACCTCTGCCATGACGCGTGAATTCTGAAGGGCCCCCACCGAAGCCGGGAACGAGCCCAGACCCATGGCAACGATCAACACCGCTGTCAGAGCGCTCTTCAATTGTTGCCTCAGCATCCGTTTCACGTCGCAAATCGCCTAGTTTCCGTATGGGGGCGGATATCATTACAACGTAACCGTAGCTGATTGGATTTCATTTACAAGACTTGTTTATGTGTAAGCTACTCCACATGCTATCAGCGGTATGTTCAGAATCAGTCTCTTCCTCCTTCTGATATGCCAGATAAAAGAGAGAGGGGTGCCTTTCGGTACCCCTCTCCACCTATAGCCGGTTTTGGTTCATCCCGTTGGATCTGCGGATCCGGCCTATCGCCACGCTTTCTCGGCTGCGTCGACCATCCGGTCGATGAACCTGCTCTTGTACAGGTTATCGCGCTTGATCTGCTTCCAGCCGGCCTCGTTCACCATCTCGCCGTCCAACCTCACGCCAAAGCGTTGCTGCACGTCGTCGCGTTTGAAGACCAGGTACGTCTCATCCTGCGGCTCGTCAAGCTCGGTCGTCGTCACCCGGATCTCGTTGACCGTTGGCAGCGCGCAGAACAACGCCGTTACGTTGTATGCCAACGCCGCGTCCACCGAGTCCCCCTCAACGGTCTCGGGGAGCTCGCGATATGCGAGGCCGAGCGTATCGACGCCCTTAGTCGTATCGATATCGCATGCGTACTCGTGCATCGGCAGCGCACGCACGAGCGCTTCGACCTTCGCTGCATCGGATAGATCGGTATCCACATACGGCTTCACGTCGCCCGAAGGGGAGTTCACGACCGACAGCAAGAGGTCGTCGGCGGGCTCGCCATCATAGCTGACGCCTCCGTTCGCGTCGACCACGATGGAGTCGTCCCCGCCCTTGATGACCACGCCATCCTCAGGCGTCGCGTCCACGCTGTTGCCCTTGCCGTCCGAGACGTCCAGCGCGCTGTTATCTATCTCGACTTCCGGCTCATTCACGTCCACGATGCCCGTCGCGCCAAGAACGGCCATGATGAGCGCGATCACCAGGAACACGCCGAACGCTCCGAGCAGCAGGGCCTTC
>USLT01000049.1 GCA_900555585.1 uncultured Collinsella sp. | reverse complement strand
CCTACAACAACGCGGTTAACAGCCGCGGGCTCTACCATTGAGCTATCGAGGAATTCGGTTGCGGCTAAGCAACGAAATCTATTATACGAACTGGCTCGGAGAGTGCAAGCGATATTTCAAAAAACTTTTGAGAAAGTTTTGATCAGCGTCGCTGGCACTGTTAACACCTTATTCGACCTGCGTAAATGAAATAGAATGCCATAAAACCCTGCCTGCTGATTTATTGCGCCGCCGGGCTTCAGGGCAGGCATCAGTAGATTTAGGAGACAGCCGACCGACTACGTGTGAAGACGTTGTTTGCCACCGCTTCCAGGGGTCTAGCGCTGTATCATTAGTAAGATTATCCCTCATATGGACGCCGCGCATACGCAGCGTCGCGGAAGGAGATACATGTCTGAGATCATCAACGGGACCCTCAGCGTCTCGAACGACGTCATCGCCGACATCGCCGGCTACGCCGCCATGTCCTGCTACGGCGTGGTCGGTATGGCCGAGCAGCTCCAGGGCGCCGAGAGCGTGCGCCTGTCCTCCGGTCAGCGCCTGCGCAAGGGCGTCTTGGTCTCCACTACGGATTCCGGGCTCGCCGTCGACCTTCATGTGGTCATCGAATCGGGCGTCAACATGAAGTCCGTGAGCCAGAACCTCGCCAGCGCCGTGTCGTTCACGCTGGCAGAGATCGCGCAGATCGATCCCGCGCGCCTCAAGATCGCCATCCACATCGATGGCATGAAGTCTCGCGCGTAAGTGCGCGTCATAGAGTTGGAGTTGCACACCATATGATTGCAAAGACCGTTCGCACTTGCTTCCCCATCGCCGCCGGCGCCGTCGCCGAGAAGGCCGAGGAGATCAACAAGCTCAACGTGTTCCCCGTCCCCGACGGCGACACGGGCACCAATATGTCCCTGACGCTTCAGTCCGTCGTGAAGGAGCTGACCGCGCTCCCCGCCGATGCCGACATGGAGGCCATCGCCGGAGCCATCACCCATGGCTCCCTCATGGGCGCTCGCGGCAACTCGGGCGTCATCACCTCCCAGATCCTGCGTGGCGTCGCCGAGGGCCTCGTCGGCGCCTCCGAGCCCGCGACCTCCGCTCATGTCGCCGCCGCGTTCCGCCGCGCCGTCAAGGTCGCCTTCCAGGCCGTCCGCAAGCCGATCGAGGGCACGATCCTGACCGTCCTGCGCGACGTCTCCACCAAGGCCGACGAGTGCGAGAAGCGCCGCATGCCGCTGGATGAAACCCTGGACGCCCTCGTCGTCGAGGCGTACCAGTCCGTCGCCCGCACCCCCGACCTCCTTCCCGTCCTTAAGGAGAACGGCGTAGTCGATTCCGGCGCGTTCGGTTTCGCCATCTTCCTCGAGAACTTCGTCGCCGCCGCCCTCGGTCGCGCGAGCGCCGTCGAGAACTTCTCGGCCACCTTCGACGCGGACTCCGCGAAGGCCGGCGCCCTCGACCGCGTGAAGATCGAGGCGAACGATGACTGGGAGGGCTCCGAGTTCCGCTATTGCAACGAGTTCCTCTTCAAGGCGGAGAAGCCCTTCGATGAGGACGAGGTCCTTCGCTTCCTCGCCTCGATGGGTGACTGCGAGCTGCTCGTCGGCGCCTATCCCGATTACAAGGTCCACGTGCATTCCAATACGCCCAACCTCGTGCTCGAGCACATGCTCCAGTTCGGTCAGGTGTACGAGGTCTTCATCCACAACATGGACCTCGAGGTCGCCGAGCGCACCGCGAAGATCCACGCCGACCAGGAGGCTGCGGCGGAGCCCGCCAAGCCGCTCGGTTTCGTCGCCGTCGCCGCTGGTTCCGGTGAGGCCGAGATTCTCGAGTCCCTTGGCGTCGACGTCGTCGTTTCCGGCGGCCAGACGATGAACCCCTCGACCGCCGACCTGCTCGAGGCCGTGGCCAAGGTCAACGCCGAGTCGGTCATCATCCTTCCCAACAACGGCAACATCCGCATGGCGGCCGAGGCGGCTGCTACGGCATGCCAGGACAAGCGCGTCGTCGTCATCCCCACCAAGACCGTCCCGCAGGCGTTCTCCGCGCTCTTCGTCATCACCCCCGACATGTCCGTCGACGATGCCGTCGAGGCGATGACCGAGGCCTATGCCGAGGTCCGCGACGGCGAGGTCACCCGCGCCGTGCGCGACAGCTCCGCCTCCGACGGGACCCCCATCCACGACGGCGATGTGATGGGCATCATCTGCGGCTCCATCGATATCGTTGGGTCGGACGTGCTCCAGGTCACCGTCGACTGCATCAACCGCATGATGGACGAGGAGGAGGGCGATTCCCTCACCATCCTCGCCGGCGACGAGCTCTCCGACGAGGAGTTCCAGGAGATCCTCGACGCCATCGAGGAGGCCCAGCCCGACCTCGAGATCGACTCCCACCGTGGTGAGCAGCCGCTGTACCCCGTGATCTTCTCGATCGAGTAAGGGCGGTCCCCATGACGAATGCGCGCGGCATCCAGCTGCCGGAGGCTTCTGCGCGCATCGCGCGGTCGTGCGTCCTCGCCGAGGACGTCTCGCGCCTTAAATTTGTATCCGGATCTCGGGAGGAGGCCCTTCGCAAGCTCGGCATCGAGCGCGTGGGGGACCTCCTCCTCCATATTCCTCGGCGCTACCTCGATTTCTCGCATGCTTGCACGATCGAGGCGGCTCCTATCGGCGAGGTGTGCACGATCGTCGCGACGGTCGATAGGGTCTCGGAGCGCCGCCCGCGACCGAACATGCTCGTCACAGAGGTCTTCCTGCTCGATCCGACGGGCGTCCTCCAAGTCGCATTCTTCCGAATGCCCTGGATAGCCCAGCAGATGAAACGGGGCGACCGGCTCGCCCTTATGGGAAAGGTCGAGTTCGCGTACGGTTTCAAGCAGATGGCGTCGCCTCACTTCGAGAAGCTCGATGCGAACGCCGCCCATGGCGCCATCATGCCCGTTCACGCGGCCAGCGCAGGGGTGAGCCAGGCCTGGATCCGTCGCATGGCGCCCTCGAGCTGGCGGACTGCTTCCAAGATCCCATCCCAGCCCGTTTGCGCCAGCGTCGCCGGCTGATGAGCCTCTCGCGTGCCCTGAGGCAGCTGCATTTCCCCGACAACATGGGCCAAGTCGAGCTCGCGCGACGTCGTCTCGCCTATGACGAGGTGCTCTACCTGCAGCTCGCACTTCGCTTGCGCAACGACGCCAACCTCCTCGCCGTCAAGCCGTATGCCCATACGGCGGGCCCCCACGTCTCGGCTCTCCGCGAGGCGCTGCCCTTTACGCTGAGCGACGAGCAGGAGGGGGCCGTGTCCGAGATTCTCTCCGATATGTCCGATGGTTCGCGCGTCATGAATCGCTTGCTGTTGGGCGACGTGGGCACCGGTAAGACCGCGGTCGCGAGCGTGGCGCTCGCGTCGGTCGCCGATTCCGGCACCCAGGCCTGCGTCATGGCGCCCACGAGCGTCCTGGCGCACCAATACGCCGTGAAGTGCGGGCCCATGTTGGAGGCCGCGGGCGTTAGCTGGGGGCTGCTTACGGGCGCGACCCCCGCTGCCGAGCGCTCGTCGATGCTCTCGCGGGTCGCCTCGGGCGATATCGACGTGCTCTTCGGTACGCATGCGGTCCTCGGCCCGGACGTGTCGTTTCGCTCCCTCTCCCTCGTGGTCATCGACGAGCAGCATCGCTTCGGCGTCGGTCAGCGCAACCTGCTGCGCTCCAAGGGCCCGGGCGCGGACCTGCTCGTCATGACGGCGACTCCGATCCCCAGGACCCTCGCCCTCTCCGTGTACGGTGACCTCGATACGAGTATTATCCGCAACAGGCCCGTTCCCGGGGCGGGCCTGGCCACCCGCGTCCTCGATGCCGCCAATCGCGATATCGCGCTGGGCGCGCTTCGCGCCGCAGTGGAGGAGGGGCGCCAGGCATATGTCATCTGCCCGCTCGTCGAGGACCGAGAGGACGCATCGGCCCTTGAGGACGTGCCCGGACTCGAGCGCGACGACGACGGTAACGTCAAGGCGCCGCCGATGCATTCGGTCGCGTCGGAGGTGGAGCAGCTGCGCATCGCGATCCCCGGCGTCCGCGTCGAGGCCCTGCATGGACGGATGCGACCTGCCGAGAAGGAGCGCGTCATCCAGGAATTCCGGGACGGCTCGATCCAGATACTCGTCTCGACCACGGTCGTGGAGGTCGGCGTGGACGTTCCGAACGCCACGGTCATGCTGATCGAGAACGGGGAGCGCTTCGGCCTCGCCACGCTCCATCAGCTGCGCGGACGCGTGGGACGTGGTAAGCTGTCGGGCTCGTGCTTCGTGCTCTGCGCGCTCAAGCGCACCCGGGGAAGAACGTCCCCCGCGCTCGATAGGCTCGAGGCGCTGGAGTCGACCTCGGACGGCTTCTCCCTCGCCGAGCTCGACCTGCGCCTGCGGCACGAGGGCGAGATCCTCGGCATGAGGCAGCACGGCGGCGTATCGCTGCGCTTCGTCGACCTCGATGCCGACGCCGATCTGGTCGAGGGCGCGCATGAGGACGCCGTCGAGCTCCTGCGCTATGCCGCCGCGCTCGATTCCGTCGCGACGCGTCCGCTTCGCTACGAGGTCGTTGATCGTTATGGAGATGTTTTCAAGGAGGTCAGTGGCGGATGAGAGTCATCGCCGGAGATTGGCGCGGGCGAAAGCTCGCCGAACCCAAGGGACGCGAGACCACGCGGCCCACTACGGATCGCGTCCGAGAGGCGTGCGCGTCCATGGTCGATTCCGCTCTCGAGGAGGGCATCGAGGGCGCTCGCGTCCTCGACGCGTTCGCCGGTTCCGGGGCGATGGGCATCGAGATGCTCTCGCGGGGCGCGGCACATGCGTCGTTTTTCGACATAGACCGCGCCGCGGCGTCCCTCGTCAAGAGGAACCTGGAGTCGCTGGGCTGCCCGCGCTCGCGCTTCCAGGTGTGTAACGGCGACGTCTGCCTGTGCGCGGCGCGCGGCCGCATGGCGGGCGCGCCCTTCGACCTGGTCCTGCTCGACCCCCCTTACGCGATGTCGCACGAGGACGTCTCCGACCTCGTCGAGCGCCTCGCCGAGTCGGGGCTGCTTGCCGAAGCCGCCGTCATCCTGTACGAGCATGCCGCCAAGGATCCATCGATCGATCCCGCGGGGTTCGAGCCGCTGCGCCAGAAGCGATACGGCTCGACGGCCGTCGACCTGCTCGTCCGTCTGACGGGGGAGTGAGGCCGATGCGCATAGACCACGCACTGGTTCCGGGAACCTTCGATCCGATCACCTTCGGGCATATCGACGTCGTCCGCCGCGCGAGCAGGATCTTCCCCCGCGTCACGGTCGCGGTCGCGGAATCGCTCGGCAAGAACGGCGTCGGCACCGCCTTCACGCTCGACGAGCGCGTCGCCATGGCGCGGGAGGCGCTCGATGGGATCGACGGCGTCGACGTGATGCCCTTCACCGGGCTGCTCGTGGACTTCGCCCGCGAGCAGGGGGCGGGCGCCGTCGTCAAGGGCCTGCGCGCCATGACCGATTTCGAGTACGAGCTCCAGCAGGCCGATCTCAACTACCGCCTGGATTCCGAGCTCGAATCCATCTTCGTCATGAGCTCGCCGCAGTACGGCTACCTCTCGTCGTCGGTCGTCCGTCAGATCGCATCGTTTGGAGGGGATGTGTCGGAGTTCGTCCCCGAGGGGGTCCGCGCGGCTCTCAAGGTGCGCTTTTCGTAGCAACTTGCGACCGTATGGTACTATTAACTGTTGATATGTAACCTATGAAAGGAGTTCGGATGCCGGGCGATAACCTTCCTGGCGAGAGGATCGAGAGCTTGGTCGATGAGCTTGAGGGCATCATCGAGGACGCCAAGCCGCCTTTCGGTAAGAACTCGCAGTTCAAGGTCATCGAGACCGAGGTCTTCTTCAACATCCTCGATGA
>USLT01000048.1 GCA_900555585.1 uncultured Collinsella sp. | reverse complement strand
GCGGCCGCGGTGTCGGCGTCGTACGCGACCTCGCGGGTCGTACCGTTAGACAGGCTCAGCTCGAGCACGAGGCCCGCGGGATCGAGCTTGTCGCCCACATTGTAGATGGTCTTGGCGGGCGCGGCCTTCACGGCGATGCCCTGGAGCTCGGGCTCGGCGAGCTTGATCTCGAAGGAGCGCTCGACGGAGCCGGTGTACTCGCCCATGCCGTTGACGGTCACCCTGGCGGTGCCGGCAGCGGTGTTGTCGGCGAACTCGAGCGTGTAGTCCACGCCGTTCTCCAGGGTCTTGTCACCGTGCTTGACCACGACGTTCACCTTGGAGGCGTCCACAGGGTGCTGGGCGTCGACGCGGTCAACCGTCACGGAGGCGGGAACCTCGATGGACACGGCATCGCTGGCGATGTCCGTGGCCGGCCTGGCGGCGGCCTTGGTGAGGCGCAGCTCGGCCGCGCTCAGGAACGCGTCGTTGCGTCCGCCGTCGGCATAGGTGGCCGTGGCCTGGAGGCGGAAGTACTTGGCGGTGACGGGCTTGGCGAGCTGCAGGAGCCTCCAGTCGCGCGTGTAGCCGGCCTCCTCCGGCGAGGGCCAGGTGGCGCTGCCGGCATCCTTCCAGGTCTTGCCGTCCTCGCTGTACTGCAGCTTGGCGCCGAACATGGTGCCGTTGTGGCTACCGCTGTTGGCGGGGCGCGGCAGATAGCGCAGGCCGTCGATGGCAGCGGGCTCCTCGAGCTCCATGGTCACCCACAGGTTGTCGAGCGTGGTGGCCGTCCAGTGGGAGTGGTAGTAGGTGTCCTCGTTCTTGTCGAAGGCGAAGGCCAGCGGGCCCTCGTTGCCCGAAGCGGGCTCGTGCACGCTGCCGGTCTCCTTGTTCACGATCTTGTCGACCGGATAGTCGCGCGAGTCGTCCGCGGGATCCATCGTCTCGGGAGCGCCGAGGTTGATGGTGAAGGTGCTACGGGTCTGATGGTCCTCGGACTCGATGATGATCAAGATCTTGCCATCGTGGGCGGGAAGCACGGTCACGGCGGCGTTGTCCGCGGAGACGGGCTCCACCTTGGCGGTCTGGGCGGGCGTGCTGTAGCCACCCTGCTTGAGCGCCGAGTCGGGCACGGCGCGGTCGTTCACCTTGAGGGAGGCCAACTTGGCCGTAGCGTTGGTCGTGAAGCTGCCCTGGGCGGTGTTGAGCTCGACCTCGGTGATCGCGGTGCAGGGCTTGCGGCCGGAAAGCGTCTCGTCGGCATTGGTCACCGTGAGGCGCACGAACGTCGCGGTCACGGGGGCGAAGTCATACGTATAGAGCTGGGTGCGGGGGCGGTTGGAGCCGGAGGGGTTGCCGATGGATTCGCGAACGGCGACGGGCGTCCAATCCTTGCCATTCTCGGAAACCTCGAAAACCGCGCTCTTGGCTGCAGGGAAACGCGCCGACCAGTTATCCTCAGCGAAAGTCACCTTGAACTGACCGAAACGCTGCTGCGTGGCGTACTTGAACGTAATGCTCGCCTTGTTGTGGCCATCCTGCGCATAGTCGTAGTTTGACCACAGCGAGGGGTTGGGGCCGCTGCTCACATCCGTGCGGTCCGTGGAGCCGTCGACGATGGCGTTCAGGCTGTCGCTCTGCTTGTCCTTGGGAATATCCTGGCTGATCTCCATCGCATCTTTTGCGATGTTGCCGCCGATGGCGATGGTTTCGCGCTGGACTCGAACGGAAGCAGTGACGGTCACGTCCTTACCGAAAACGGTGGAAGTGCCGGCAACTTTAACGGTGCCCTCTTCGTTAAATGCGCCCTTCTCGGGCTTATCCCATGTAACGGGGAAGCTGGCGTTCAGCACCGTGCCATCGGCCATAACAGCGGGGAGGGCATCGGGCAGCACCGGCTCGACGCCCACGGCGACTGCCGTGGAGTAGTTCAGCAGGGCCGCGATATCGTCAACGACCGTAACGATAGCGGTGGCACGCACGCTGGAGTCGGCAACGGAGCCGCTTACAGTGAAGTTACCAGGAGTCGCAAGCTTGTCGGCGCTCACCTGATCCCAAGTCACGGCCTTCTCGGCAGACGAGCCGTCGGTGTAGCGAACCTGAACCTTGGCGGGCAGGGTCAGCTCGGAGCCCATCTTCACGTAGTGATAGCGAGGAAAATACAGGCTGTCCTCGACCTTGCCCTCGGGAGCGGAGGCATCGGCGGCAACGGGAATCTCGACAGTCATGGGATCAAGGCCGTCGGCGCTCACCTTTACGGTAGCCTTACCAGCCTTCTCGCCGGCACGGACGATACCCACGAGCTGGCCGGAGAACGCATTGCGGTTGTTATCGCGATAGGACTGGTGATCGGGCGAGTTGCCGTTGTCGATACCGGCGAGGCTGCCGGCGCCGGAGACCTCGAACTTCACGTTGTTGGCAGCGTTGGGGACCAGGTTGCCCTGGGCATCGGTCACGCTCACGGTCACGTAGGCGAGGTCGGCGCCGTTGGCGGTCATGCCCTTGCGGTTGACCTCGGCCTTGAGCTTGGCAGCGGGACCGGCGGTGGTCACGCTCTGGCGACCCTGCCACGTGGAGGTGTCCTGCTTCTCGCCGGCTGCATCGTATGCCTCGGCGGTGATGGTACCGTCGGCGTAGGGCACTTTCCAAGTAAAGTAAAGGTTGCGATGGATCTCGTTGCCCTTGTAGGCGTCATCGCCCTCGTACATCTGATAGGTGAACTTATTAGTAGGCGTCGTCTTGGTGGTAAAGGTCTTCTTGCCCAGCGACTTGCGCTCAGTGGAACCCTTCGGCGTAAAGAACAGCTCAACAGACGCGGCGTCGGTGTACACCACGACGTCGACCTTGTTCTGGTCATCCTTCTTTACCACGTCGCCATTCCATGCGGGGAGCATGTGCAGCGTGCTGACGTCCTCGTTCCACAAGCTCTGATACAGATAGTAGGAGTCCTTGGGGAGACCGGCCGTGTCGATGATGCCGAAGTAGGAATTCTTCGGCGCGGGCCAATGCGCATTGGATGCAACGCCGGAGCCGATACCGTTCCACGGCGTGGGTTCGCCCAGGTAGTCGAAGCCGGTCCACACGTACTCGCCGGACATGAAGTCGCGGGTGAGCACGTCGTACCACGCCTTGGAAGCAACATGGCCCCAGCCGACCGCGCTGTAGTCATAAGAGGTGAGCTGCTGGGCGCCGCCGTCCTGGCCATGCGTATTGTAGATACCGCGGCTGTTGATGGCCGAAGCGGTCTCGGAACCAAGTAGGATCCACTGATCATGCTCGCTATGGGCCTTGTCGTAGACGCCCCCGTCGGCGTAGTTGAAGCCCACGACGCCGTTGGCGTCGGCGATGCCCTGCGGGTTGAGCGCCATGCTCCCCTTGTTCTTATACTGGTTGTCGCCCGTGGTGACCGGGCGCGTGGCGTCGACGGCCTTCACCCAATCGATCAGGTCCTTCTGGACCTGGTTGAAGCCGGAAATGCCGCCGGTGCCCTCGGTCATCTCGTTGCCGATGGACCACATGATGACCGCCGGGGAGTTGAAATCGCGCGCGATGCTCTGCTCGAGGTCGAAGCGGGCCCAGGGCTTGCTCGCCTCGGCGCCCAGCAGCTTGGACTCGCCCATCGCCTTGTTGAAGAAGCGCGCGTAATCCTTCGAGTTACCGTTCTTCTGAGCGGTCCAGCCGTCGAAGAACTCGAGGTCGAGCAGCATGCCCTGCTCGTTGCAGACCTCCACCAGCTCGCGGGCGGGCGTGTTGTGCGAGGTGCGGATGGAGTTGCAGCCCATGTCCTTCAGGATCTTCACCTGGCGCTCGAGCGCGTCGCGCGTCGAGACGGAGCCCAGGGCGCCCTGGTCGTGGTGCATGCAGACGCCCTTGATCTTCATGACCTCGCCATTGAGGGAGAAGCCCTTGGCGGCATCGAACTTGAAGAAGCGGTAGCCGAAGTCCGTATCGTAGGTGTCGACGGTCTTGCCGCCCACCTTCACCTCGGTGCGCACGGTGTAGAGGACGGGATTGTCCGTGCTCCACAGCTCGGGCTTGGCGGCGGAGAGGTCGGCCTCCACGGCCTTGGACTTGCCGGCCTCGACCGTGACCTTGGTGGTCTGGGTGCCGATGGCCTGCTCGGGGTTGCCGCCGCGCTTGAAGACGGTCTGGACCAGCGTGGCCTCGACCTGGCCCTCGCCCGCGTTGGCGACGGTGGTCTTGAGGTGCGTGGTGACGTCGCCGCCCTTCTGGGCCTCCAGCTGCGGGGTGGTCACCTGCACGCCGTCCTTGGCCACATGGACCGGGTCGGTCACGACCAGGTCGACGTCGCGGCCCATGCCGGAACCGGAGTACCAGCGCGAGGACGGGACCTCGTTGTTCACGCGGACGGCGATGACGTTCTGCTCGCCCACCTTGAGATACGGGGTGAGGTCGAAGGAGAACGGCGTGTAGCCGTACGGATGGTTGCCCAGCTCCTGGCCGTTGATATAGACGGTCGCATCCATGTACACGCCGTCGAAGTCGACGCGGACCCGCTTGCCGGCAAGATCCTTGCCAACCTCGAACGACTTGCGGTACCAGCCGATGCCGCCGGGCTTGTAGGCGCTCTCGGCCTCGCCCGTCTTGGTGTACTCCTGGTCGATGCTGTAATCGTGCGGAAGGTCGACGACGGTCCACGAGGAATCGTCGAAGGCCTCGGCGTCGGCGCCGGACGCCTCGCCGAGCTTGAACTTCCAGTTCTCGTTGAAGCCCTGGACGCGCTTGCCGGGGTCGGTGACGCCGCTGATGTAGACGACCTCGGGCTTCGAGCTCATCTGCGTCGTCGATTGCGAGCGCAGGGTCGGCGCCAGCCCCGCGGCGATCGCCGCCGTTCCGGGCGTGCCGAGCACGAGCGCTCCGGCGAGCGCGGCACATAGGACGCCCCGCGCCCGATGCCCCCTCGCGCCGCCATGGGATTGCGATGCAGTCATTCAGCCTCCTTGCCATCGCCGGGCCGCGGACCCGGCGCATAGTCCCTCCAAATTACGAACAAGAATGAAGGGTTTTTTCTCCGGTGCGGGGCACGCGACCGCAAGCGAACACTCTGGGGCGGCAAACGGTCAGGCACCTGATGTTGGTATCTCCCATGAAATACCAGTCGGAAGGAGACAATCCCCTCGTGCGGCCCGCAGGCGACGCGAAGCGGGGGGGGTCGGCGGAAGCGGCTCGGTAACCAACTGGTATCGCACGAAGTGCCCGCGCGTGTAGCGCATCACGCTGCGGTATAGTGAGTCGCCGTGGAAACCAAGGGGAGGGGCAACATGAGAGTCGATCGCATCTTCAAGAACTGCCGGGAACGCGGGCGCCGCCCGATATCCTTCGAGATGTTCCCGCCCAAGGAGATGTCGATCGACCGGGCCCGCGAGGTCGCCGAGGGGTTCGCGCCGCTCGAACCCGATTTCGTCAGCGTCACCTATTCGGCGGGCGGCATGGGCAACAGCCGCGCC
Organism: uncultured Collinsella sp.; assembly: GCA_900555585.1. GTDB lineage: Bacteria > Actinomycetota > Coriobacteriia > Coriobacteriales > Coriobacteriaceae > Collinsella. Next base: position 609 of record USLT01000048.1, on the reverse strand, counting down.
ACCACGCAGATCGCGCATATGATCGATGGGGATTTCGGCATCCCGTCGGTCGCGCACCTCACCTGCATATCGCTCAAGCGAGCCGACCTGGCCGCGAAGATCGAGGAGATGAGGGCGGCCGGGATCGACAACGTCCTCGCGCTGCGCGGCGACGTGCCCCAGGGCGCGCCGACAGGCCCGGGCTGCGCCGACTACCGCTACGCCAAGGACACCATCCCCGCGCTGGTGGACGCGGGCTTCTGCGTGGGCGCCGCCGCCTATCCGGAGGGCCACATCGAATGCGACGACCTCGCGCTCTCCGTGCGCCGGCTCAAGCAGAAGCAGGACGCCGGGGCGAGCTTCCTCGTGACCCAGCTCTTCTTCGACAACGCCTGCTTCTACCGCTTCCGCGAACTCGCCGACGCCGCCGGGATCACCGTCCCCATCACCGCCGGGATCATGCCCTTCATGGGCAAGCAGCAGATCACGCGCATGGTCTTCATGTGCGGTGCCTCGCTGCCGGCGCCCGTCATCAAGCTGCTCGCACGCTACGAGGACGACCCCGCGAGCCTTCGCGCCGCCGGAATCGAGTACGCCTGCCGCCAGCTCGAGGACCTCGCCGACAACGGG